>JANOFE010000254.1:0-1276 GCA_031413495.1 Pseudorhodobacter sp.
GCGCCCACATCTCGGCATAGACCGCCCGGCACACCAGCGTGGTCGCCGCGCGTTCCTGCGTGACCAACCCTGCCTCAATCAGCCGCTTGAGATGATGCGACAAAGTCGATGCCGCCATGTCCATCTTCGTCTGCAACGTGCCGACTGACAGGCCCGTTTCGCCCGCCCGCACCAGCAAACGGAAGATCTGCAACCGTGTCGGGTTGCCGAGCGAATCAAGTTGTTTGGCTGCTACTTCTATTTTCATGGAAATATTGTGCCTCGACAGTTTCCTATCGTCAAGACTTCTTCCACAAGAGTCGAAATAACAGGATTTCTGCCAGAACTTCAGATAAGCAAATCCTGCATTGCCTTGACAACAAAGCCGTCCCACTCTCCCGACCTGGAGGAACCGATGACAATTTCGCGCCGCCAATTGATTTCGATGGCCCCTGCCCTGCTTGGTATGCCCATGATTGCGCGTGCAGAAACACCGTTCCGGTTCGGCCTGACACCGGTATTTCTGGACAACGAGGCAACTGTGATTGACCGGCTGCGGGCGGCGCTGGACACGGGCAGCGGCATAGAGATGGTCCAGCGCCGAACCTATGCCGAGATCACGGGCCTACTGCTTGAAGGGGCGGTGGATGCGGCCTGGCTGTGCGGCTATCCTTATCTTCAGCATGAAGATGCGCTAACCTTGCTTGCGGTTCCGGTATGGCAAGGCGCGCCGTTGTACCGGTCTTATCTGATCACCCATGATGATGATCCGGCCAGCGGTCTGGACGATTTGCAGGGCGGGACGCATGCCTTTTCCGATCCGGACAGTAATTCCGGCTATCTGGTCACCGTATCCGATCTGGCCCGCATAGGGTCACGACCCGAGGCGTTCTTTTCAAGAACGATATTTGCATATGGCCACCGCAATGTCGTTCGCGCCGTTGCGCAAGGGCTGACACGATCCGGTTCTGTCGATGGCTACGTCTGGGAGGCCCTCACCACGGTGGAACCGGCTTTGACGCAGCGCACTAAGGTGATCGCGAAGTCAGAGCTCCTGGGGTTTCCGCCATTCGTAGCACCCCGCGACAGAGCCGAACAGCCGGACGTCACTAGATTATAGGCCACCCTGCTCGGCTTGCGCGAGACGAATGCAGGCCGGGACGCATTGGCTTTGCTGCAACTGGATTTCACGCGTACAGTGGGAGAGAATCGTTTGTGGCCTGTGTGATATCACCGAAGGAGTTAGAATCAGCACTGAAACGGCGATTGAAGGTCTACTGAAATAGTTTCTCAATTT
>JANOFE010000255.1:0-6451 GCA_031413495.1 Pseudorhodobacter sp.
GGTTGTGGCCGTGCTGGGCCTGCTTGCCGTGTTCGGGCGGCAGGGGGTCTTGAACAGCGGACTTGTGACACTGGGCCTGCCACCGGTCAGCATCTACGGGTTTCACGGTGTCGTGCTGGCGCATGTGTTCTTCAACCTGCCTTTGGCCGTGCGGATGATCCTGCAAGGCTGGCAGGCGATCCCGGCGGAACGGTTTCGCCTTGGCTCGTCATTGGGTTTTGCCCCGTCCGAAATTCTACGCTATCTGGAACGCCCGATGCTGCGCGAGGTCCTGCCGGGTGCCGCGCTGGTGATCTTTACCCTGTGCTTGTCCAGTTTTGCGGTGGCCCTGACGCTGGGTGGCGGCCCGCGCGCCACAACGGTTGAACTGGCCATCTATCAGGCCCTGCGTTTTGATTTTGATCTTGGACGCGCGGCGACGCTTTCGGCCACGCAATTTGGGCTTTGTGCTGTGGCAGTACTGCTGAGCCTGCGTTTCACCCAGACGGCTGGCTTTGGCGCTGGGCTGGACCGGGCAGCTGCAAAATGGGGCGGGCTAAAGCCGTGGCACGGGCTGCAAGATGCCATCGCAATCGGCTTTGCCAGCCTTTTTCTGGTCCTGCCTCTGGCGATGTTGGCCGCGCGCGCAGGGCCAGCATTGTTTGATCTTCCTGCAGCGACCTGGCCTGCGCTGGCGCGGTCGCTGATGGTGGCAGCGCTTTGCACCACACTGACCATGCTGGCAGCCATTGTCCTGTCTGCGGCCATCGTGCATGGCCGTTTTGCACGGGCGTTGGAACTGACCGGAATGCTGCCCCTTGCTGCGTCAAGTCTTGTGCTGGGTACCGGATTGTTCTTGATCATTCATCCGATGATGTCCGTCGAACGCTTGACCTTGCCGGTGACCGGACTGGTCAATGCCACACTGGCTTTGCCCTTTGTGTTGCGCATCATTCTGCCTGTCCTGCGCAAGACAGAGGTCGATTTTGGCAGGCTTGCCACATCGCTTAACCTGAACCGTGCCGCGCGCTGGCGGTGGCTTATCCTGCCCCGGCTGCGGGCCCCTTTGGGCTTTGCAGCGGGGCTGGTTGCCGCTTTGTCGATGGGCGATCTGGGTGTTGTTGCCCTGTTTGCCGGTGACCGCGGTGTCACTTTGCCCCTTCTGGTGCAACGCCTGATGGGGGCCTACCGGATGGATGCGGCGGCAGGCGTTGCCTTGGTTCTGGTCAGCGTCAGCTTCGCCGTCTTTTGGCTTCTTGATTGGGGGGGGCGCTGGCATGCTGACGCTTGAAAACCTGCGCCTCACCATAGGTGACTTCAACCTGACCGCGAACTGGTCTGTCGATGCAGGAACGCGGTTGGCGATCATCGGGCCATCAGGGGCGGGTAAATCAACCCTTCTGATGGCAATTGCAGGCTTCGTGCCCATTGCGGCAGGGCAGATCACTTGGACCGGGCAGGATGGGGCCGGGCAGGATATTGTGGCGCTGGCCCCCGGTGACAGGCCGCTGAGCATTCTTTTTCAGGATCAAAACCTGTTCCCCCATCTGACGGTGACACAAAACCTGGGCCTCGGCCTGTCGCCCCGGTTGGCCCTGTCACCCCAACAGCAAGATCAGATCGCCACCGCACTGGCCCGTGTCGGGCTGGCGGGTATGGGCGCCCGCAAACCTGGCGCTCTGTCTGGCGGCCAGCAAGGCCGCGTGGCACTGGCGCGGGCCTTGCTGCGGTCAAGACCGATCCTGTTGCTGGATGAACCCTTCGCTGCCCTTGGCCCCGCGCTGAAGGCAGAAATGCTGGACCTCGTCGCTGATGTTGCAACGGCCGCCGGTGCAACGGTACTTTTGGTCACCCATGACCCGGCAGATGCCAAACGCTTTGCTGACCAGACAGTTTTGGTAGCCAACGGCACAGCGCATTCGCCTTTGCCGACGGCAACCCTGTTTGAAAACCCGCCCAAAGCGTTGTCAGACTACCTAGGATCGTGACGCTGGATCGGCGCACAGGCCGTATGTCGGACGCGTTGATCCCTGTGCCAACCCGTTTTGCCTGCTGTCAATCTGCCAACGCGGCGCTGAAAACCAGCAATGTCATGATGATGCCAACCCAATTGTCATTGCCAGACGATGCCGTTTCCGCCGCAACCACCGCCGCATCCATTGCCGGTTCTGACAACCCGCCCGCAACCGCAGGGCAGGCCAAACCAACAACCACCAGTGCTGCCATCAAACTTTTCATATAATCCCCCATGACCAAGTTTTCTTTTGTCCAAAAGATGAAAAGACGTTTGCGTCAAGGTCAACAGCCAGACCAACTTATCCACAGATCTTCGTCACAAACCCGGTTATGGCTTGTCAGATCCGAACATTCCGACAACCATTTGGCGACAATGCTAGGCAAATCCGCGACCAGACTGTAATTCCATTTCGACTGAAACGAATCGCTACGGCCCCAAAATCATCGCCTACGCCCGCTTGCCCACCACCGCCACGCCCAGCGCGCCCATAACCCGCGCCTCAATCTGCACCGCATTCATCCCCGCAGACGCATACATCGCCTCCGGGCTGGCTTGGTCGATGAATGTATCGGGCAGCACCATGGACCGGAATTTTAGCCCGCGATCAAACACGCCTTCCTCGGCCAGCAGCTGCGCCACGTGGCTGCCAAAACCGCCAACGGCACCTTCTTCGATGGTCAGCAGACATTCGTGATCCCGGGCCAGCCTTAGGATCAAATCACGGTCCAGCGGCTTGGCAAATCGTGCATCCGCCACGGTGGGGGCGATACCCCGCGCAGCCAACGCCTCTGCCGCGACCAGCACTTCTGACAACCGCGTCCCGAAACTCAAGATCGCGACGCGCGCGCCTTCGCGAATGATCCGGCCACGGCCAATCTCCAATGGCATACCGCAGGCAGGCATTTCAACACCAGTGCCGTCCCCACGCGGAAACCGAAACGCAATCGGCCCCGCATCATGCGCCGCAGCCGTGGCCACCATATGCACCAGTTCCGCCTCATCCGCCGCCGCCATCACCACAAAGCCCGGCAGGTTGGCCAGAAACGCCACATCAAAAGCGCCCGCATGGGTGGCCCCGTCTGCCCCCACCAGACCCGCACGGTCTATCGCAAAGCGCACCGGCAGGCGCTGGATCGCCACGTCATGCACCACCTGGTCATAACCGCGCTGCAGGAAAGTGGAATAAATCGCACAAAACGGCTTCATGCCGCCCGCCGCCAAGCCTGCACTGAAAGTGACGCCATGCTGTTCGGCAATCCCTACATCAAAACACCGCTTCGGGAACCGTTCTGCAAACAGGTTAAGACCAGTGCCATCTGGCATCGCGGCCGTGACTGCCACGATCTTGTCATCCAATTCCGCCTCGCGGATCAGACTTTGGGCGAAGACTTTTGTATAACTTGGCGCATTCGACACGGCCTTGGCCTGCGCGCCCGTCAGCACATCAAACTTGCCCGTCGCATGGCCCTTGTCGCGCGCCGCCTCGGCGGGCGCATAGCCCTTGCCCTTTTTGGTGATCACATGGATCAGCATCGGCCCCGTGCTGCGCGCATGCGCCGTGCTGCGCGCATGCGCCGTGCGCAGAACCGGCAGCAACTGATCCAGATCGTGCCCGTCAATCGGGCCCAGATAGGAAATGCCCAATTCCTCAAACAGCGTGCCGCCGACGGTCATGCCTTTCAGCAGCTCCTTGGCCCGACGCGCACCTTCCTGAAACGGTTCCGGCAGCAGGCTGACCGCCCCTTTGGCAGCCGCCTTCAATTCCTGAAACGGCGCGCCCGCATAAAGCCGCGAAAGATACGACGACAGCGCGCCAACTGGGGGCGCAATACTCATTTCATTGTCGTTCAACACCACGAACAGCCGCTTTTTCAGATGCCCCGCATTGTTCAGCGCCTCAAACGCCATGCCCGCCGACATCGCGCCGTCGCCAATCACTGCGACGCAATCGCCGACATCACCGCCCAGATCACGCGCTGCGGCAAAGCCCAAAGCGGCGGAAATCGAGGTTGACGAATGCGCCGCCCCAAACGGGTCATAGGCGCTTTCCGACCGCTTGGTAAAACCGCTCAGGCCATTTTCCATCCGCAGCGTGCGAATACGCTCCCGCCGACCGGTCAGGATTTTATGCGGATAGCACTGATGCCCCACATCCCAGATGATCTTGTCGCGCGGCGCGTCAAACACGGCATGCAACGCCACCGTCAGTTCCACCACACCCAGACCCGCGCCCAAATGCCCGCCCGTCACCGACACCGCCGAAATCGTCTCGGCCCGCAATTCATCGGCCAACATGCGCAACTGCCGGTCCGACAACCGCTTCAAATCCGCAGGATACGCTACCAGATCAAGCGTAGGCGTTGATGGACGGTCAGTCATTGGCTCTCTCAACTATTAGCTATCCCGCGCAATAACGAACCGCGCCGCTGCAATCAAGTTTTCTGCCGTCGCACCGTAAGGGGCAAGTGCCGCTTCAGCCTCGGCCACCAAATCCCTAGCCTTCAACCGCGCGCCTTCCAGCCCCAGCAAAGACACAAAAGTCGCCTTACCCGCCGCCGCATCCTTGCCCAACCGCTTGCCTGCAACCGCTGCATCCCCAGTCACATCCAGAATGTCATCCGCAATCTGAAACGCCAGCCCCAAGGCCGTGGCATATCGCCCCAACGACTCGGCATCCGCCCCCGCAAGCACCGCCCCCGCCTGCGCCGCCCAACCGATCAATGCGCCAGTCTTACCCGCCTGCAATGCGGTAATCTTATCAAGGCTCAACGGCACCAAAGCCGTTTCCGCCGCAATATCCAACGCCTGCCCCAAAACCATGCCGTCAGCCCCAGACGCCTTTGCCAAACCCGATACCAGCGCCATCCGCACGTCAGTAGACCCAAGTTGCGCGTCACACAGCAATTCAAACGCCAGCGTCTGCAGCGCATCGCCCGCCAGAACCGCCGTCGCCTCATCCCATTTCACATGCACCGTGGGCAGGCCACGCCGAAGGTCATCGTCATCCATGCAGGGTAAATCATCATGGATCAGGCTATAGGCATGCAGCGCCTCAATCGCCGCAGCCGCAGCAATGGCGCGGCCCTCGGCCACCCCCAGCATCCGCGCGCCTTCCAGCACCAGAAACCCGCGCAGCCGCTTACCGCCCTGCACGGCATATCGCATCGCATGAACCACCGGCAGATCGGCCTTGCCGCTCAAGGCAGCATCCAGCCGCGCCTGAATCAACCCGGCATCGCGCGCCAGAACATTCGCAAAGCTCACATCCCCTCCACCGGGGTAACACCCACGGCGCGGCCCTCGGCAGACCGGATCAGTTCAACTTTCTCTTCGGCGAACTTCAATTTCTCCGCACAATGCGCCTTCAGCGCCGCCCCGCGTTCATACAAAGCGATAGATTGCTCTAGCGGCACTTCGCCTTTTTCAAGCGCCGATACCACCTGCTCCAACGCCAGCATCGCCTCCTCAAAGCTCATCTCAGCGATAATTTTCTCAGCCATCAGCCCCGCTCCGCCAAAATACCCACATGCGCTGCCACGCAATCTTGCAACGCATCAAGATCATATCCGCCCTCCAGTGTCGAGACGACGCGCCCCCCGGCACTGGCGTCCGCCACATCGCAAATCCGCCGTGTCAGCCATGCAAAATCATCGGTCCTCCAGTTCAATCCGCCCAAAGGATCATCGCGGTGCGCATCAAACCCGGCTGATATCAGGATCATTTCCGGCGCAAATTCCAGCAATGCAGGAAACACCGCCTTGTCATAAATCATCCGCGTCGCAGACCCGCTAAACCATGCCCCCAGCGGAATATTCATAATCTGCCCATGCGCGCCCACCTCGTCCATCGCCCCAGACCCCGGATACAGCGGCATCTGGTGGCTGGAGATGAACAAACACCGCGCCTCATCCCACAGTAAATCCTGTGTGCCATTGCCGTGATGCACGTCGAAATCCACAATCGCCACACGGCGTAGCCCGTGGTGATCCAGCGCTCGCTTGGCCGCAATCGCAACCGTGCCGAACAGACAAAACCCCATCGCCGTTTCGCGTTCCGCGTGGTGGCCGGGCGGACGGCAGCCGACAAAGGCATTCTTCGCCTCGCCCGCCATTACAGCATCAACGCCCGCACAAACTCCACCAACCGCCCGCAACGCCGCATCAAGCGACCCCGGAGACAGATAAGTATCGCCGTCCATCTGCACAAAGCCCGCCGCGGGCACCGCTGCCCGGACCCGCGCCAAATACCGCGCCGGATGACAGCGCAGCACGTCCGCATCGTCACCCATCGGGGCCAAGCGCCGCTCCACCGCCAACCCCGCCAGCCCACGCTCCACCGCATGCAGCCGGTCCACCCGTTCCGGATGCCCGTCAGGCGTCACATGCCCCCCAAACAATCGTCATGCGTGTAAACGGCTGTAACCAAAGCCTTAACCCCTTTTTCTGTTCACAAATA
>JANOFE010000256.1:0-3670 GCA_031413495.1 Pseudorhodobacter sp.
CCGCCCCCAGCCACCAGAATGAACGCACATGGTGCTACCGCATCCGCCCATCGGTGCAGCACACCGGGCGATTTGCCAAAACGGCGCTGCCCTACTGGAAGTCTGCCCCGCATATTGACCCCAATCTTACCAGCCTTGGCCAATACCGATGGGATCCGGTGCCGCATTCCGACCAGCCGCTGACATGGCTAACCGGCATGCGCACGATGACCACGGCGGGCGATGTGAATACCCAAACCGGCATGGCAAGCCACATCTATCTTGTCACGCAGTCGATGGCGGACAGCTATTTCTTCAGCGCCGACAGTGAGCTGCTGATCGTCCCCCAAGAAGGCCGTCTGCGGTTTTGCACCGAACTGGGCGTGATCGACCTCGCCCCACAAGAAATCGCCATCATCCCGCGCGGGTTGGTTTACCGGGTCGAGGTTACCCAAGGCCCGGCGCGCGGTTTTGTTTGCGAAAACTACGGTCAGAAGTTTGAATTGCCGTCGCGCGGCCCCATCGGCGCCAACTGTATGGCCAACCGCCGTGATTTCAAAACGCCGGTTGCCGCCTTTGAAGACCGCGAGGTGCCCTCCACCGTCACCGTCAAATGGTGCGGCCAGTTTCACGAAACCCATATCGGCCACAGCCCGCTTGATGTGGTCGCGTGGCATGGCAACTACTGCCCGGTGAAATACGATCTGACCACCTATTGCCCGGTTGGCGCGATCCTGTTTGACCACCCCGACCCCAGCATTTTCACCGTCCTCACCGCGCCATCCGGTATTGAGGGCACCGCGAATATCGACTTTGTGCTGTTTCGCGAACGCTGGGCGGTGGCCGAAAACACCTTCCGGCCACCGTGGTATCACAAGAACATCATGTCTGAATTGATGGGCAATATTTACGGCGTCTATGATGCCAAACCGAAAGGCTTTGTCCCCGGCGGCATGTTATTGCACAACTGCATGCTGCCGCATGGCCCCGACAAAAACGCCTTTGAGGGCGCGTCCAATGCCAACCTTGGCCCCGACAAGCTGGACAACACCATGTCCTTCATGTTCGAGACGCGGTTTCCGCAACACCTGACTGCGTTTGCCGCGACTGAGGCCCCCCTGCAGGATGATTACATTGATTGCTGGACCTCGCTTGAAAAGAAATTTGATGGCACGCCGGGCCTGAAATAACCCCGCAGACAAAGGAAAACCCATGGCCAAAGCCTTCGCATCGCAGGGTGACATGACGGAAAAAGAAATCGCCTTCACCGAAATCGGCGATGGTCTTTACGCCTTTACCGCGCAGGGCGACCCGAATTCCGGCGTCATCATCGGCGACGATAGTGTGATGATCATCGAAGCCCAAGCCACCCCGCGCCTTGCCGCCAAGGTGATTGAACGCGTCCGCTCTGTCACCGACAAACCGATCAGCCATGTTGTGCTGACCCACTATCACGCCGTGCGGGTCTTGGGTGCATCGGCCTTCAATGCCCCACAAATCATCATGGGTGCCAAAACCCGCGCGATGGTGGCCGAACGCGGGCTTGAGGACTGGGCATCGGAATTCCAACGCTTCCCCCGCCTGTTTGAAGGCCACGATTCCATCCCCGGCCTGACATGGCCCACCACCACCTTCACCGACAGCATGACCGTCTACCTTGGCAACCGCCGCGTCGATCTGATGCATCTTGGCCGTGCCCATACGGCGGGCGATATCGTCATCCATGTGCCCGACCAGAACGTCATGTTCACCGGTGATATCGTCGAGGCGCATTCCGCCTGCTATTGCGGCGATGGCCATTTTGCCGATTGGGGTGGCACGCTGGACCGGATCAAGGCGTTTCAACTTGATGCGCTGGCCCCCGGTCGCGGTGATGCCGTTCTGGGCAACGATGCCGTCAACACCGCGTTAGAGCGCACCCGCGATTTTGTTTACAGCACCTACCGCCCCGCTGCCCGTGTTGCCGCCCGCAATGGCAGCCTGAAAGATGCATGGGATGCCGTGCGCTCCGAATGCGACCCCAAGTTCCGCGATTATGCCATCTATGAGCATTGCCTGCCGTTCAACGTAGCGCGCGCCTATGACGAGGCGCGCGGCATCGACACCCCGCGCATCTGGACGGCAGAACGTGACCTTGCCATGTGGGCGGCCTTGCAGGCATGACGCTGCCGCCCCGCGATGATCTGATCTATCGGCTTTACCCCTACACCCGCGTCGCGGCCCAAAATCAACCCGCAAAGCGCCACCCGGTTGTGGTGGTGGGGGGTGGCCCGGTTGGGCTTGCTACAGCGCTTGATCTGGGTCGCCAAGGCGTGCCGGTGCTGCTGTTGGATGATCAGGAAGGCATTGGCACCGGATCGCGCGCGTTGTGTTTTGCCAAGCGCACGCTGGAGATTGCCGACCGTCTGGGTGCTGCCGACCCGATGCTGGCAAAGGGCGTGGTGTGGAATGTCGGCAAAGTGTTTCACGATGACCGCCTGCTTTATGAATTCAACCTTGCCCCAGAAGGCGATCATAAATTTCCCGCTTTCATCAACCTGCCACAGCCCTATTTTGAAAAGTTCCTGCACGATGCCCTTCGCACGGCGCAGGCAACTGGCGCGCCTATCGAAATCAGGGGCAAGAACCGCGTTGACGGTGTGACCGACCACGGCACCCACGTGGCGTTGACTGTCACAACCCCCGATGGCCCCTACCAGATTCACGCCGATTGGCTGGTTGCCTGTGATGGCGCACGGTCGCCGATCCGCGGCATGATGGGCCTTAATTTCGATGGCCGGGTGTTTGAAGACAATTTCCTGATCGCTGACGTGCGGATGAACGCAAATTTCCCCACAGAGCGTTGGTTCTGGTTCGCCCCCTGGTTCAAATCAGGTGACTCGGCGCTGCTGCACAAACAACCCGATGGCATCTGGCGCATTGATTTGCAGCTGGGTTGGGATATTGACCGCGCGGCGGAACTGGATCCTACCCGCGTTCGCGCCCGTGTCGACAAGATGCTGGGGCCGAACGTGGCTTACGAATTGGTCTGGACCTCAATCTACACCTTCCAATGCCGCCGGATGGAAAAATTTCGTGTGGGGCGCGTGCTGTTTGCAGGCGATTCCGCGCATCAGGTTTCCCCCTTTGGCGCACGCGGGGCCAATTCCGGCATCCAGGACGCCGACAACCTTGCCTGGAAGTTGAAACTGGTGCTGGACGGCACGGCCCCTGCTACGTTGCTCGACACCTACGCGTTTGAGCGCGAACTGGCCGCCGATGAAAACATCCTCAACTCCACCCGCTCCACCGATTTCATCACGCCCAAGTCAGAGATCAGCAAACAATTCCGCGACGCCGCCCTCTCGCTTGCAGCAATTGCACCCTTCGCGCGCACCATTGTAAATTCCGGCCGCCTGTCCTTGCCCAGCATCTACGACGGCTCGCCGCTGAACGGCCCCGATCACCCCGCTATGCCGCCCCGCAGCCGACCCGGCGCACCAGTGCCAGATGCGCCATTGGCACAGGGCTGGTTGCTGGGTCATCTTGGGGCTGGGTTCACCTTGTTGACCATTGATGCCGACGCGCCAGACACCACCGCCGCACACGGCCTTACGGCCAAACGCTTGGCCGTCACGGCGAAAAAAAACGAACCCCTGCGCGCCCGTTTTCTTGGTGATGCGAAATCAGCGATCTACCTGATCCGCCCCGA
>JANOFE010000257.1:0-3936 GCA_031413495.1 Pseudorhodobacter sp.
TCGCGTTTGTCTGCGCCGGTGATCAGGATGTGGCAGGACATGGCGTCTTTGAGCACGCGGGCGGTCAGGGTGACGCGCGGCTCGCCAGCCGCGTCGGCGCGCATCGGCAGCAGGATAGGGGCGTCGTGAGCAAGCCCTTCAGACAGGCGGTCGGCACCCGGAAACAGGGATGCGGTATGCATATCGGTGCCCATGCCGAGCAGCAGAACAGAGATCGGCAGATACGGGGTCAGACCTTCGGACAGGGCATCAAGGCTGTCTTCGGGTTGGGGGGTGTCTGCGTAAAGTGGCACAAGGTTTGCGCCCGCCGCCCGACCCCGGATCAGGCGGTGACGGATCAGCGCAGTGTTGGAGCGCGGATTGTTTTCGGGCACCCAACGTTCGTCGTTCAGGAAGATTGAGATATTCGGCCAATCCAGATCGACACCGGACAGGGTATCAAAAATGGGCCCCGGCGTGGTGCCACCGGGGACACAAAAACTGGCGCGCCCATCGCGACGGATGAAATCGGCAAGTTCGCCTGCAAGGATATTGGCAAGCGCCAGCATCATCATTTCACGGTCAGGGTAGATTTCCAGCTTCATTCCTTGATCTCCCGCCAGCGGCGGCCATCGCGGTGCAAAAGCATCAACGCGTCATCGGGGCCAGCAGAACCCGGATCATAGCCGCGAGGTTTGTCACCGCGGGCTTCCCAGCCATTGATGATCGGGTCGGTCCAGGCCCATGCCGCCTCGACCTCGTCGCCGCGCATGAACAGGGTCTGGTTGCCCCGGATGACATCCATGATCAGGCGCTCATAGGCATCGGGCACATCGGCGTGATCGCCGCCAAGCGCCTCGGCAAAGGACATATCAAGGGGGACTTCGGTCAGCCGCATACCGCCCGGCCCCGGTTCCTTAATCATCACGGTCAGGGTCATGCCTTCGTTCGGTTGCAGGCGAATGACCAGCACGTTTTCATGGATACCGCCGGAATTATCGAAAATGGAATGTGGCGGCGCTTTGAAGGTGATGGCGATTTCAGACGCGCGTGACCGCAGCCGTTTGCCGGTGCGCAGGTAAAACGGTGTGCCCTTCCAGCGCCAGTTGGAAATGCCAACCTTCATCGCGATGTAGGACTCAGTCCGGCTGTCAGGGTTTTCAGAGTGTTCGACATAGCCGCCCTGCCCGCCGCCAGCCAGATATTGACCGCGCACGATGTCTTTTGCCTCTACCGGGTCCAGCGCACGAATGACTTTCAGCTTTTCGTCGCGCACGGCGTTGGGATCGAAATGATAGGGCGGTTCCATCGCGATCAGGCACAAAAGCTGCATCATGTGATTTTGCACCATATCGCGCATGGCACCGGATTTATCGTAATAAGCACCGCGCCCGTCGACACCGACGGTTTCGCCCACGGTGATTTGCACGTGGTCGATATATTGCGCCTTCCAGATCGGCTCGAACAAGATATTCGCGAACCGCACCGCCATCAGGTTCTGCACGGTTTCTTTGCCTAGGTAGTGGTCGATGCGGTAAATCTGTTGTTCCGTGAAATGGGCGGCGAGGACTTGGTTCAGCGCATGGGCCGAGGCCAGATCGCGGCCAAAGGGTTTTTCCACAACGATGCGGCAGGTGGCGTCCGCAATGCCATGCTGGTGCAGCCGTTCGGCCAGATCACCAAACAGCGCGGGTGCTACCGAGAAGTAGAAGGCTTTGATCACATTGGGGCGGACCAGATCGCGCAGGGCGGGCCAGCCGCCTTCGCCTTTGGCATCAATCGGGATGTAATATAACTGGGCAAGGAACAGCGCGATGGTGGCTGGGTCTTGCCGGGTTTTGGTGACATATTCGGCAATAGCGTCGCCGATTGACGCGCGGAATTCCTCGACCGTCATCACGGCACGGGCGGCCCCGATGATGCGGCTGTCGGCGGGCATTTGCCCTGCAAGGAAGCGACGATAGAGGCCGGGCAGGATTTTACGGTGGGCCAGATCGCCGGTGGCCCCGAAAATCACCAGATCAAAGGTTTCAACCGGAATGACACGTGAAACCATGAATTCTCTCCACTTCAGGAATTTCGCAGGGTGTGTTAGCGCTAACGAGGCGATTTCTAACGACTTGTTCCGGGCAAGTCTAGCAGCCCCGAAAACCGTGATAGGAAATTGCTGGTGGCTGGCTGTCAACCCTCGTCGTGCAGGTGCCAGCGCACACGGCGCAAACCCGGCTCTGATGCCAGGCGTGCGGTGGATTGTTCGATCACCTGATCGACCATACCTTCACCGTTGACAACGACACACAGATCAACGGTATCGCCGTTGTCTGCGGGCTTGGCTTCCATTTCAACCATATGCAGCCCGCCAACGGCAAGGGTGCGCAGGATCAGGCTGCGGGTCTCGGCCTCTTGCGCGGGCAGGCAGGTCACATCAATGCTAAATGTGCGCATCAGGGGGACGCCGGCGTTGGTTTTGCGCTTCAGGAACTTAACCAATGGGCGCAGGCCAAGGTTTATAAAGACAACCAAGCCTGTCAGCAGTGCGGCCAATTGCAGGGCGCCTGCCCCCGCCATCAGGCCGACGGCGGCAGAACACCACAGGGTGGCGGCGGTGTTCAGGCCATGCACGTTAAAGCCATCGC
This sequence comes from Pseudorhodobacter sp., assembly GCA_031413495.1. GTDB lineage: Bacteria > Pseudomonadota > Alphaproteobacteria > Rhodobacterales > Rhodobacteraceae > JACMNW01. The sequence goes on from JANOFE010000257.1 coordinate 2,616, forward strand.
GAAAGATGATGCCCGCGCCCAAGAAACCGATGCCAGAGACAACCTGGGCGGCGACACGGGTTTGACTGATTTCATTCGGGTACAGCGCAGAGAAGGTGACGTAGCCAGCAGCGCCAAGGGCCACCAGCGCGTTGGTGCGCAGGCCCGCCATGCGTTGGCGCATTTGGCGTTCGGACCCGATGATCGCGCCGCAGGCAAGAGCCGTCACAAGGTGAAGTGCAGTAAGTTGCAGTGAAACCAAAACAGGCCTCCGTCAGGTGATGAAAACTGTTAACCGAACACCACCTTTTTGGGGGAGGAGCGGATGATGTAGCTTTATGTAACAGTTTTATGACGAAAAGTTGGCTAAAACCGACTGTTCAAGGTCAGGCGTCGAGTTCTGCATCCCAATAGAGGTAGTCCAACCAACTGTCATGCAGGTGGTTTGGTGGGAACTTGCGGCCGTGGCTTTGCATTTCTTCGGCAGACGGCGCGCGCGGCATGCGGACCAGATGCAGGCCGGATTGCTTGAGGGTTTTGGACCCTTTGCGCAGGTTGCAGGGCGAACAGGCGGCAACCACATTTTCCCATGAGGTGATTCCGCCGCGCGACCGGGGCAGGACGTGATCAAACGTGAGATCGCCCTTGGCGGCGCAGTATTGGCAACAAAACTGATCGCGCAGAAAAAGATTAAAGCGCGTGAAGGCCACGCGCTTTTGGGGTTTCACATAGTCTTTCAGCACGACAACCGAGGGTATTCGCAGCTCGGATCGTTGGCTTCGCACCACTTGATCGTATTCAGCCACGATGGTGACGCGGTTCAGGAAGGCGGCTTTCACCGCCTCTTGCCAAGGCCACAGCGACAGGGGGTAATAGGACAGCGGGCGATAATCTGCGTTCAGGACAAGCGCCGGGTAATGCCGCAACACAGCGGGTTCACGCACGAAAACCGATCTGAAATCACCCTCAAGTCCCAAAGGTCGCGCCTTTCGCTTTCGTCGTTTCATCTGACTCGGGCTACGGGCCAGACTGATCCCAACACCCAAACTATATCTGGCGTTTTGCGACGTGCAACCCCCCGGATATGTGTTCCCATCAACAAAGCGGTAGCGGGTATGCGTGACGCGGCCATGACAAAGCCCACCGGTTTACCGGAGGGCTTTGTTTTAGCGAAGATCGTGGTTTTCAGGCAGACGCGGTAACGGCCCGCCCGGTCAGAACCTTGACCAGATTGGCGCGGTAGGCTGGTGTTCCGTGCAGATCGCCGATCATGCCTTTGGACGGCACGGTCAGGTTGGCGATGGCTGAGGCCGCGAAGTTGGCGCTGAGGGCTTTCTCGGCC
>JANOFE010000258.1:0-20260 GCA_031413495.1 Pseudorhodobacter sp.
CAGATCAGGTCGTGCCGGGGATGTTGTAGACTAGGACCAAACAGAGGGCCGCGCCCGAACCGAGGGGAAGGTGCAAAGCGCCCGCCCCGTGGGGGCGGTTCGGGCGCGGCCCGGCCCAAGAGGTCCGGGCGGTTTTGCCGATACCCGTCAGTAGGGTGCACATTCATTGCGCACCATGGTGGGGGTGGACGCCCCACATTAAGTGCACACCCTACGGTGCAGTCTTGCCCCTTGCGGCTTTCCCCCTCCAAACCAAACTACAACCGTAAGGCGGGGTTTACTCCGCCACCCCCTCTCCCAAAGGCCCCTAAAATTCAAACCGTCCCCCTCCACGACACCCACACCATCCCGCAACTCGGCTTCGGCCTGTGGCAAATAGCCGACGCCGCGCGCACCACCGCTGACGCCCTGCAACTCGGCTACCGCCTCGTCGACGGTGCCGCGATCTACGGAAACGAAGTCGGCATGGGCCAAGGCATCGCCGCCTCCGGCATCCCGCGCGACGACATTTTCGTCACCACCAAGGTCTGGAACGACCGCCAAGGGTTTGAGCCCACCCTAAAAGCCGTCTCCGAAAGCCTGAAACGCCTGAAGCTAGACCGCCTCGATCTTTGCCTCATCCACTGGCCCTGCGCCGCCCGCGACATGTACGTCGACACCTGGCGCGCGCTGATCAAACTGCGGGATGATGGCGCCATCACCTCCATCGGCACCTCCAACTTCAACGCAGCTGAGCTCGACCGCCTGACGGCCGAGACCGGCGTCACGCCGGTGCTGAACCAAATCGAACTCCACCCCCAACTCCAACAACCCCAACTCCGCGCCGCCCACACAGCGCGCGGCATCATCACCCAAAGCTGGACACCATTGGGCGGGGCCGCATCCTTCACCACTCCCACCATCCAAACCATCTCGAAACGCCTGAACCGCACCCCGGCGCAGGTGGTCCTGCGCTGGCACCTCGATCTTGGCCTGTGCGCCATCCCAAGATCCAGCCGCAAAGCGGGGCTGGCGGAGAACTTGGCGGTGCAGGATTTTGCGCTGACCGAGGCGGATATGGCGGCGATTGCGGCACTGGACCAAGGCCAGAGGATCGGGCCTGACCCGGCAGTGTTTGGGTGATGCACCCCCCCTCCTCTCTTGGGAGGGGTTAATGGAGGGGGCCGTTCGGTCAGGTGATAGGCTGGGTGAAACCCACGTACCAGCTTCAGATGATTTTCTAGCGCGAGGCGCTTCCCGTGGGTTTCCCCCACGCTAAACTCGTTGAAAAAAGCGAAGCGATTGATGCTTCGCCATTCTATGGTAATCATCTTGCAAACTATTGGAGTGGTAAAATGGCTGATCCCAGTTGGACCTCAACCGAATGGACGGCTCTCGGATCAGTCTTGTCAGGTGCAGGAACGGTCATAGGTGCGCTAGCGGTCATTGGTGCAGCATGGTTCGGTTCGCGAACCTTTGAAAGTTGGAGAAAGCAAACGCTATCACAGCGCCGCATTGAGCAGGCGGAACGCATTCTTACTACGACCTATAAAGTGAGACGCGGCTTGTCGTTCGCCCGCAATCCGATGTTGTGGGCGCACGAATTGCAAGCGGCAGAGCATTACCTAAAGGAGAAGGGTCAATTTACTGGAGACGATAGGGGAAAGAAAAAGCTGGCCACAGCGCAAGTATATTACAGCCGCATGAATGGAGAACTGGATAACCGAAGGGCGCTGGAAGAGTGTCAGCCGATGGCCCGTGCGCTGTTCGGTGAGCCACTTGAACTCGCGATGGAGAATTTGAACCGACAATTCCAAATCGTCAACGCGTCGGTTCAGGCGCAGTACGGGTTCGAAGAAGACACTGACAAGGAGTTCCGCAAGAAGGTTCAGGCAACTCTTTGGGGCGGAACTCCTACGCCCGAGGAGAACGAAATGGACCAGACTATTGCGGAACTGGTGAGAGTTATTGAAAAAGTATGCGTGCCCGTGTTGCGCTTAGAAAAATAATGCAAACACCCATCCAAGCCACTCCCCCTCCCCCCGTGGGAGGGGTTAGGGGAGGGGGCTACCGCACCCAAAGCCCCCCCACCCCAACCCTCCCCCACTTAGGGGGGAGGGAGGCGCCCGTGGGCCGCGATCAGGCCCGCATACCCACATTCATGCGGCGCGCGCGCAGGTTAACAACCCATGAACAAAACCCACAGACCCACACAATATCAATAACTTAACCTAAATAACACGCGTGTTACGCAGCCCGTAACACACTCAAAACCGCCCCGCAGAATAGGCCCGGATATCAACCTCCGGCTCCCGCCCCGCGATCAAATCCCCCACAATCCGCGCGGTAATCGGGGCCAGAGTCACCCCGATATGCCCGTGCCCGTAGGCGTGAATAATCTCCGGTCCGCCCTTCGAATATCCGATCACCGGCAAACTATCCGGCATCGACGGGCGGAACCCCATCCAATCCCGATCAGGCGGCCCGAGGTTTGGAAACACCGACCTTGCCCCTTCCAGCAACCGGTCCAACCGGTGCCGTGAAGGCGGCGCTTCCAGGCCGCCCAATTCCACCGTCCCCGCCACCCGAAGCCGCCCCTGCATCGGGCAAAGATAAAACCCGGCGGCGGTCGGGCAGGCGGGCCGCGACAGCCGGGGCACCGCCATATCCCATTCCAGATGATAGCCCCGTTCGGTATCCAGCGGCACCCTATCCCCCGCCATCCGCGCCAGCGCTTTCGAATGCGCCCCCGCCGCGATCACCACCTGCTGCGCCTGCATTTGCAGGCCGTTGCCCGCAAGAAAAACCCCGCCATCCCGCCGCCCGAGCCAATCGACCCGCGCCCGGATATGGGGAATTCCTGCCGCCAGCATCGCCATCATCCGGCCCGGATCGTTCAGGAAAACCGCCCCCGGAAAGAACGCAGCCCCGCCTTCAACCGGGGGCAGGCCGGGTTCCAGCTTTGCCAATTCATCGGGCGTGATCAGATCAACCTTGATGCCAAAGTCCCGCCGGTAGGCCATATCGGCGCCAGCGGCCTGAAACGCGGCTTTGGTCTGATACAGATACAGACAGCCGCGTTGTTGCAAAATCGAGGTGCCGCCGATTTCATCTGCCAGCCGTTTCCAGCTTTCGGAAGCATCCGCCAAAAGCGCCGCCAGTGCCGCCGAATTCCGCTTTGCCGCCGCTGGCAGCGATTGCCGCGCGAACCGCAAAAGCCATGGTGCAAGGCTGGGCAGGGCCGCCCTGCGAATGGAAAGCGGCGAGTTTCGGTCAAACAGCAGCGACGGCAGGTTTCGCAACACATCCGGCGTGCCGACCGGCAGAACCGCGTAATCTGCGATGGTGCCCGCATTGCCATACGATGCGCCTGAACCGGGATCGCCCGGATCAATCAGCACAACCTCGCGCCCCGCGCTACGCAACCGGTGTGCCACGGCAAGGCCGATAACCCCCGCGCCGATCACGGCAATGTCGGCCCTGATTGGCGCGGTCATGGCGTCATCCTACATGCAGGCCTGATAGAGTGCACGGGTGTTTTCAACCGTCATCAGAACAGGGTTGCCGCCGCAGCTTGGGTCTTCCATCGCCATATCGGTCATCTCGTCCAGCCGGGCGGGGTCAACCCCCATCGCGGTCAGGTTGGCGGGGATGTTCAGTTCCGCCCGCAGCGCCATGATCCGGGCGCGAAAGCCGTCAAAGCCGCCGGGAATGCCGATATAGGCGGCGGCGCGGTCGATCAGGCTTTCAATGGCGGGGCGGTTGAAATCCAGCACCATCGGCATCACCACGCCGTTCGTGGTGCCGTGATGTGTGCCGTATATTGCGCCGACAGGGTGGCTGAGCGAATGGATGGCGCCAAGCCCTTTCTGGAACGCGGTAGCCCCCATGGCGGCGGCCGACATCATATGGGCGCGGGCGTCCAGATCATCGGGGCTGCCGTAAACGCGGGGTAGGTTCTCGAACGCCAAACGCATGCCTTCCAGCGCAATCCCCTGTGCCAAGGGGTGATAATGCGGGCTGCAATAGGATTCGAGGCAATGCGCCAGCGCGTCCATCCCGGTGCCTGCGGTGATGAATTTCGGCATGCCCACGGTCAAGGCCGGATCGCAGATCACCACGGCGGGCATCAGTTTGGGGTGCCAGATTATCTTTTTCTTATGCGTGGCTGAATTGGTCAGAACGCCTGCAGCACCAACTTCGGATCCCGTTCCAGCTGTCGTTGGCACGGCGATGGTGCGAATGATTTTCGACGCATCGGCGCGGGTCCACCAATCGCCGATATCTTCCATTTCCCAGACGGTTAGACCGGGTTTTTGATGTGCCATCAGAGCAATCATTTTACCCAGATCAAGGGCTGATCCGCCGCCAAAACCGATGATGCCATCATGGCCGCCCGTCAGATAGGCGGCGATGCCAGCGGCCAGGTTTGCCTCGGTTGGGTTGGCGTCCACTTGCGAAAACACGGCGCGGCCAAGGCCAGCGGCATCCAGCCCGTCAAGGGCTGCGGCGGTGATTGGCAGGGTGGCCAGTGCCTTGTCAGTGACCAGCAAAGGTTTGGTCATGCCGACGGCTTTGCAGTGATCGGCAAGTTCCGATATCCGGCCCACGCCGAATTTGATGGCGGTCGGGTAGGACCAGTTCCGGTTCGGGACAGAATGGGTCATTTTGTGGCTTTCTTCAGGTGGTAAGATTTGACGCGGGTCACCGAATGGAACCCAAGGTAGGACAGCGATCCGCCGCGCCCGGTGTCTTTGCAGCCGGTCCAGCACAGGGCGGGATCAAGGTAATCGCAGCGGTTCATGAAGACGGTGCCGGTTTCAATCTGGCGACCGATGTCGGCGGCGGCAGACGCGTCTTTTGTCCAGATCGAACATGTCAGGCCGTAAGGGCTGTCGTTCATAAGGGAAATCGCTTCGGCATCGCCGGACACTTTCATAATGCCAACAACCGGGCCGAAACTTTCTTCCATCATCACCCGCATGGAATGATCAACATTGACCAGAATTTGCGGGGCAAGATAGGCGCCACCATCATCAGCGGGGAACAGGACAGGGTCGATCAAGGCCTTGGCACCCGCCGCAATCGCCTCGGCCGTTTGGGCACGGACCACGGCGGCGAAGCGTTTGTTGGCCATTGGGCCAAGGGTCGATGTGGCATCAAACGGGTTGCCGAGTTTAAGGGTTTTCACCCAAGCGACGGACTTTTCGACAAAAGCGTCATACAGGCTTTCGTGGACATAAATCCGCTCGATCCCGCAGCAACATTGGCCTGCGTTGTACATGGCACCGTCCATCAGGCTGTCAACCGCCGCGTCCAGATCAGCATCGGCGCGCACGTAGCCGGGGTCTTTGCCGCCCAGTTCCAACCCCAGCGGGGTGAAGGTGCCAGCGGCGGCTTTTTCCATGGCGACACCACCGCCGACCGAGCCTGTGAAGTTCACAAAGCCAAAGGAGCGCGCGGCGATAAGGGCCTCGGTCGTCGCATGATCCAGCACAACGTTTTGGAATACGTCGTCGGGGATTCCAGCGGCGTGGAAGGCTTCGGCCAAGCGTTCACCCACCAGCATGGTTTGGCTGGCGTGCTTCAGCACCACGGAATTCCCTGCAATCAGCGCCGGGGCGAGGGTGTTGATGGTGGTGAGGTAGGGATAGTTCCACGGGGCCACGATGAACACTACGCCCACGGGTTCACGGGCGAGAAGCCGCGTGAATTTATCGCTGTCTTCAACCATGTCGGGCGCAAGCGTGGCTTCGGCGATGTCGGACATGTAATTCGTGCGGTCATTCACGCCACCAAATTCGCCGCCGTAGCGGGTGGGGCGGCCCATCTGATGGGCCAGTTCTTGAACCAGAATATCTTTCTTTTCCATCAGCTTGGCGACGCCCGCCTTGACCAGTGCGATACGTTCCGCCAGCGGGCGTTTCGCCCATGCTTTTTGTGCAGCTTTAGCACGGGCGACGGCGGCTATGGCCGCATCATGGGAAAGGGGTGTGCGTTCAGCGTAGACGGAGCCGTCAACGGGGGAAATCAGTTGGATAGGTTTCATGGTGTCCTCGTAGGGTGTGCATTCATTGCGCACCGTGATTTGGGGATGGTGCGCAATGAATGCGCACCCTACATTACGCGCGTTCTAACAGGTGGCGCAGTTCGAAATCTGTGACGACACGGTCGGTTTCCGAAATTTCCCATTGTGCGGCATGGTGATAGTGATCGACCACATCGTCGCCAAACGCGGCACGCAGCATGCTGGATTTATGCAAAAGATCCGCCGCATCGCGCAGGTTTTTCGGAATTTCGCGGACGTTGCCCGCATGATACATATCGCCCTTCATTTCCGGCTCCAGCGCCATCTTTTCTTCGATCCCGGTCAGCCCGGCCGCCAATAGTGCCGCGCAAACCAGATAGGGGTTCACGTCTGACCCCGGAATGCGACATTCCACCCGAATGGCCTTGGACTGCACGCCGCAAACGCGGAAGCCTGCGGTGCGGTTGTCGGCAGACCAGACCGCCTTGGTGGGGGCGAACATGCCGATGGAAAAGCGTTTGTAGCTGTTCACATAGGGTGCCAGAAACACCGTCATATCGCGGGCATAAGCAAGCTGGCCTGCCATGTAGTGCTTCATGGTTTGTGACATGCCATGTGCATCGGTGTCGTCGGCAAAGGCGGGCTTGCCGTCCAAAGTCCATAGTGATTGGTGGCAATGGGCGGATGATCCGGCCTTGCGGTGATCATATTTCGCCATGAAGGTCACCGACTTGCCCTTGGTCCAGGCGATTTCCTTGATGCCGTGTTTGACGATGGAATGGTTGTCAGCGGTATCAAGGGCGTCGGAATAGCGGTAGTTCACCTCTTCCTGGCCTGCGTCCGCCTCACCCTTGGAATTTTCAATAGGGATGCCTGCGGCTTAAAGGCCATTGCGGATGGCGCGCATCACGCCTTCTTCCTTGGTGGTCTGGAAGATGTGGTAATCCTCATTATAGGCGGAAACCGGTTTCAGCCCGGTGAAGTTGCTGTCGCGCAGGGATTCGTAGCTGTTCTCGAACAGGTAAAACTCCAGCTCGGTTGCCATCATTGCGTTGAACCCCATATCGCGGGCGCGGTCGACCTGGCGCTTCAGGATCGCGCGGGGGGAATGGGGGACGGGGGTGTGGTGGTGATCCAAGAGATCGCCCAAGACCAAAGCGGTGCCTTCCAGCCACGGCACGCGGCGCAGGGTGGCCATATCGGGCTTCAGCACATAATCGCCATAGCCGGTTTCCCAGTTCGATGACCGGTAGCCCTGCACGGTGGTCATATCCATATCGACGGCCAACAGGTAGTTGCAGCAATGCGTTTCCTCATAGCCAGACTCAAGGAAGAACGCTGCATGAAACCGCTTTCCCATCAGGCGGCCCTGCATGTCGATGCCAGCGACCAATACGGTATCAATCTCGCCGCGCGCGACGGCCTCTTTCAGTGCGTCCAGTGTCAAATTTCCGGGCATATCCGGTGCTCCATTCAGGTATCCCCAACGCGATGTGGGGTGATTAGCTGTTGGAAGGGGCGTGGCCCTTCCGGGAAAATTCAAGGGCAGATGGACGTCAGCCGGCCTTTGCCTGTTTTTGAATTTCCACCAGACCCATGTTCAGAACCGGGGCCAGAAGATCCGCCATCCGCTGTTCCGCGTCGGGCGAGGCGATCAGGTCATTGCGAATCTCCAGCATGGCAGATGGCAATCCATAAGGCGTCGCGTGCAGGCGCAGGGTGTGGGTCACATCATCGGCTGCGGAATAAGGCGCATTCAGATCGGCGCGCAGTTGGGTGGTGGCAAGGGCCGCGCCTAGAACCGCGCGGGCGTAGTGATCATCGGCATCATGGATCACACCAAATTCCACCGCGCGGGGCTGGCCATGGTAGGTCTTGGTAAAGGAATGCACGGTCACCATCACCGGGGCCAAGCCAAGCGCGATGCGGTCGGCGATGACGGCGCGCAGGCTGTTGTGAAAGGGCACATAGATGGCGGCAGTACGGGCGGCGCGGTCAGCGCCTGCGATCAGGCGGTTGCCGGGAATATCATGCAGCTCGGACCGCGCGGGCATGGCACCCGCCATATCGGGGGCGCGGTTGCAGTCATAGATCAGGCGGCTGAGGGGTGCATGGACCAGCACCGCATCAAGGCGTTGGTTAAGGCCGCGAGCCAGCCCCAAAGCGCCGGGATCCCAAGCGATATGGGCGTTTTGTTGATCCAGCGTCAGGCCAAGATCACCCCACAGGGCGGGAAAAGCGTTTGAGGCATGTTCACAGACCAAAACAATGCGCCCACGCGCCGACGCATTCTCGACCACGGCAGGATATGTGGTGGTGGCGCTGGCACGATGTGGCGCTGGCATGATCGAAAAGACCCCCTCAAGTGAATAGAGGGTTCCCTGTTGTCAGCGGGACTGTCAAGATTATTTCTGTCGTGCGCTGTCTGTTACGATATTTTCTAAGCGGATTGGCGTGTCACTGGTGTATGGCAAGGGTATTGGCCGGTTTGTAGATGGTTTCCGGGGGGATTATGGATAAAGCATTGATGATTGAAGATCAGATGCGGGCGACCTTGCCGGATCTGACCCGCGCCGAACGGCAGTTGGCCACGCATATCTTGCGGCACTATCCGGTGGCAGCGCTGGGGTCGATCACGGCGCTTGCGAAGGCCGCCGAAGTGTCTACCCCCACCGTGGTGCGGCTGGTGCAAAAGCTGGGCTTCAAGGGGTATCCCGACTATCAGCAATCGCTGCGCGGCGAGGTTGGGGCGATGCTGATGTCACCGCTGGCCAAGCATGATCGTTGGGCAGGCGGCGTGCCCGATACCCATATCCTGAACCGGTTTGCCGATGCGGTGGTGGCGAATTTGCAGGCCACATTGGGGCAGATTGACCATGCCGAATTTGATGCGACGGCGGCGCTGCTGGCGGACCCGAAACGCCGAGTGTTTGCCATGGGTGGGCGGATCACCCATGCGCTGGCTGATTATTTTGTGACGCTGATGAAGGTGGTGCGGCCGGATGTGACGCTGTTGTCGGACCAGTCATCAGCATGGCCGCCCGCGTTGCTGGATATGGTCGCGGGTGATGTGGTTTTGGTGTTCGACATCCGGCGCTATGAAAATTCGGTGCTGCAAGTGGTGGAAATGGCGGTGGCCCAAGGGGCGGAGGTGATCGTGATCACCGATCGCTGGCTGTCGCCTGCCGCCAGCCATGCGCGCCATACCCTGTCGTGCCATATCGAGGCGCCGTCCGCCTGGGATTCGACCGTGTCGATTTTGGTGCTGGCTGAGACGCTGCTGGCCGCTGTGCAAGATTTGACATGGGACAAGACCGAGGGGCGCATGAAGCGGCTGGAGGAGCTTTATGCCCAGTCGCGGGTGTTTCGGCGGCACCGGTAGGGGAGCGCAACCTGACCGAAATGGCGATTGTCCGGGGGACAATCGTCCGGGCAGTTGCCCAGAGCCGCAAGGCGTCGGGCAAGGGATTGTGAACCGTCACGCCCGTTGAGAAATCAGGGTGCGCCTGACTGGGTAGGTGCGCAACGCGCCTGCCCGGGGCAGGCAGGCGCGACCTGATTTGACGCGTGTCAAATCCGGCAAGTAAGGCAAGTAAGGGGTGGCAAAAGAACAAAAGAAGACGTCACCCTTTCAATAGCCCAGCCCTCGATCCACCAGATGTAGGAACGGCAAGCCCGCTTCACCGCGCCGAATATTCTCAACAATGACATGGGCCGCACTGTCTGGCCGTGTGTCCGCCGCGATATGGGGTGTTACCGTAACACGCGGATGAGCCCAGAACGGGTGGTCTGCGGGCAGCGGTTCGATCCGAAACACGTCGAGCGTTGCATGACCCAGACGGCCAGAGTTCAGTTCGGCTAACAGGGCCCCATCATCAATCAATGCGCCGCGACCGGGGTTCAGGATCACCGCGCCATCGGGCAGCAGGGCCAAGCAGCGGGCATCCAGCAGGTTTTCAGTGTCCGGCGTTTTTGGCAGCAGCGTGACCACGATTTGCGCGGTGGATAGCACTGATCGCAAGCCATCCTCGCCATGCAAGCACGGGATACCGTCTACGGTTTTGGGGCGGCGGCTCCACCCGGTGACCGGGAAATTCAGCGCGGTCAGCGCGCGCGCACAGGCCGTGCCAAGCGCCCCCATACCCAGCATCGCGACCGGGCGTTCGCGGGCAAGGGGTGGCACGGTCGCATCCCAGATATGGCCGGGGTTCACAATATGGCGGTCCATCGCCAGATGATGGCGCAGGGTGTGACCCACCACCCATTCGACCATGCCCATGGTCAGGGCAGGGTCCACCATGCGGCACAGCGGTTGGGTCAGGGTGGTGTTGCCAACGATCCGCTCTACCCCCGCCCAAAGGCTTAGCACCGCCTTGCAGCGCGTGTAGGGGGTAAAATCCTGCAGCGGGCTGGACGGGGCATAGATGATGTAATCGACCGTCGCAGGGTTGGCGGATTGCACAAGGTTTGCCGTGATGGCGGCAGCGTGCATCGCCACCTCCAGTGATGGCCGATATTCATCCCAAAGAGCAGGTGCTGCAAAAAGAATCGTGACGGACATAACCTGGGCTCCGGGGTTTTAGGGCAAGGCAACGATATGGGGCGGCGCGTTGCCTGTCCACCGGAAGGGTTAATTGCTCAAGGCAAATCCGGCGTTTACGGCAAGTGCCAGAATGACAGTGTTGTAAAAGAACGATCCAATGGCATGCACGAGAACAGTTTTGCGAAGGCGCGGTTCCGTTACCACGACATCCGACACCTGGGCTGTCATACCAATGCCAAAAGACAGATACAGAAATTCCAGAATGCCGGGTTGTTTGGTGCCGGGAAAGGTCAAGCCACCGCTGGATTTTGCGGAATAGAACAGATGCGCATAGCGGAATGCGGCCAGTGTATGCACGGTAGCCCAGCCCAGAGGCACCGCTGACAGCGCCAAAGCCGCCTGCCAAAGCGACGTATCATCACGGTTCAGCACCCAGATGATGGCCGCCAAACTAACCAAGACTGCGCCAAGGGCCAGCAGCACGATCAACACGATGCCTTCATCATCCGCGCTGGCGTGGCATTTCAGATCCTGCGGGCTGGTGCCAAGCGCGAGCCGGGCGGTCATCGCCAAATAGGCCACAAAAAACCCATTCACCCCCAGCAACGCCTGCATCGGGCGTGACATCGGCACCGCCCCACAGAGCAAAGCAATCACAACGCCAAAAGCGAATGCCAGAAGAAACCGTGCGTGACGATTGAAGCTGATCATGATCGGGTCACACGGTTAACGCGGTCTGTGAACATGCGCGCTTTGCACCAAACCGAAGGCCACCATGACCACAAGCATCGCCGATCCGCCATAAGACACCAACGGCAGTGGCACACCTACGACAGGGGCCAAACCCATGACCATCGACAGGTTCACCGCCAGATAGAAGAAGAAATTACCCGCCACCCCAAGGATCAATAAGGCCGAAAAGCGATCCTTGTTTTGCAAGGCAGAGACGACGCAAAAGAAGATGACAAGGCCGTAAAGTGCCAACAGCGAAAAGGCACCGATAAAGCCAAACTCTTCGGCCAGCGTGGTGAAAATGAAATCGGTATGTTTTTCGGGCAGAAAGTTCAGCCGAGACTGGGTGCCTTGCATGAACCCCTTGCCGGACCATCCCCCCGATCCAAGGGCTATTTTCGCTTGGATGATGTTGTAGCCCGCACCCAATGGGTCTGCTGTGGGGTCGAGAAAGGTATCAATCCGGCGGTATTGATAGTCTTTCAGAAACTGCCAGGGTGTGCCGCGCGCAAAAAACACCGCTGTCACAGCCCCAACACCCAACAGGGCCACGCCGCCGAAATACCAAAGGCTGACGCCCGCCGCGAACATCACGGCGGCCCCCCCCATCAGCAGCATCAAAGCCGTGCCAAGATTGGGCTGAATGAACACCAACATGGTTGGCAAAATGATCATCACCGCCGGGATCAACACCCACAGGGGCCGCGAGGTCAGCTTGATATCCAGCCAATCGTAATAGGCCGCCAGCATCATCACCAAGGCCACTTTCATCAATTCAGATGGTTGCAGCCGCATGAAACCAAGGTCGATCCAGCGCTGCGCGCCCATGCCGACGCTGCCGAAAAATTCGACCACCAGCAACAGCACGATCGACACCATATAGAACAGCCCCGCCATGTTGCGCCAAAACCAGATCGGCACCAAGGCCATGGCAAACATCAAAAACAGGCCAAGGCCAAAGCGTTTCATCTGCGGTTCGGCCCAGACATCTATTTTGCCGCCTGCCACCGAATAGAGCATCAAAAACCCAACGGCAGAAACAGCAATCAGCAGCAGGACCAAAGCCCAGTTGAGGTGCAGAACCTTGGCAAAGCCGGTTGGCACCGTCTTTAGGCGGTATTCAAGAAAGCTCATCCTGTGGCGCCTTGATTGGGTGCCGCATCCGCGCCCGATGCTGCGGGCAAGCGCAGTTTCAGCGCGTTTTGTTCGGTCTCGATCCGCGCGCGTTGGGCAGTGGGATAGGCATCGAGTGGCGGCAACCCGCCGCTCATCGCGCGCAAGATCATGTCGCGCGCAATGGGGGCTGCCACCGCCGATCCGCCGCCGCCATGTTCGACCACCACCGACACCGCGTATTTTGGGGCTTCATAGGGTGCGAAGGCCACAAAAAGCGCGTGATCCCGCCGTTCCCAAGGCAGATCATCGTTTGACACCACGCCACTTGCCCGTTCGGCCGCCGTGATATTGCGCACTTGGCTGGTGCCGGTTTTGCCCGCCATCACCATGGTTGGCGCGGCGATACGGGCGGATTTGGCGGTGCCGCGTTCACTGTTGACGACCGCAAACATACCGGCCCGGATGGCACGCAAACTCGATCCGCCAATGCCAAGTGCAGGGGTGTCCAAAATAGGCACCACTTCACCGTCAACCGAATGGATCAGGCGGGGTGCAACCATCCGCCCGCTGGCAATGCGCGCGGCCATAACAGCCAATTGCAACGGCGAGGTCAGCACATAGCCCTGTCCGATAGAGGCATTGATGGTATCACCGATGCGCCAGGCTTTTTTATAGCTTTCCTGTTTCCACGCCTTGTTTGGCATCACCCCTTCGCTGATTGCGGACATCGGCAAATCATGGCGCTGGCCAAGCCCCAAAGCGCGGCCCATTTCGGCGATTTTGTCGATGCCAACCTTTTGCGCGACCTCGTAATAATAGACATCGCAGCTTTCTTGCAGCGACCGTTCCAGATCAACCGACCCATGCCCGCCACGCTTCCAGCAGTGAAACTTGGTGCCACCGAATTCGATGAAGCCGGGGCAGCGCACTTTGGTGTCAAAACTGATCAGCCCTGCTTCCAACGCGGCCAGGGCGGTGACCATTTTGAAGGTCGATCCAGGCGGATAGGTGCCTTGTACGGCCTTGTTCGCCAGCGGGCGATGATCATTTTCTGTCAGCAAGGAATAGTCTTTTTGGCTGATGCCGCGCACAAAGAGGTTGGGATCAAAGCTGGGGGAGGACGCAATGGCCAGCAAATCGCCATTGGTGACATCCATCACCACTGCCGCCGCACTATCACTGCCCAGCCGCGCCTGAACATAGTTTTGCACATCGACATCTATGGTCAGGCGAATATCGGCGCCGGGATTGCCATCGATCCGTTCCAGCTCGCGCATCACCCGGCCAACGGAATTGACCTCGATCCGTTTGTTGCCCGCAGAGCCGCGCAGTTTGTCTTCCATCCAGCGTTCAACACCGATCTTGCCGATCTGGAATTTCGGGATCTGCAGCACGGGTTCGGGATCAGTCAGCCCTTCAAGGTCTTTCTCACTGACCGGGCCTACATAGCCCACGACATGCGCGAAATCGGCAGCATTCGGATAGGTTCGCGACAGGCCCACTTCGGGGGAAACGCCCGGCAGGGTCGGGGCGTTAAGGGCAATTTTAGAAAGGTCATCCCAGCTAAGCCTGTCCGCCACGATGATCGGCACGAAGGGGCTGGTGCGTTCGGTTTCCTTGACGGTCCGTTCAATATCTTCGTCGGACAGCGGGATCAGGCCCGACAGCCTGCGCAACACCATAGCCACATCCCCTGCGTCTTCGCGGGTGATCACGACACGGTAGTTTTGTTCATTGCCGGCAATAAGTTTGCCGTTTCTATCCTGAATCAAGCCGCGCGACGGCGGTATAAGCCGAATGTTGATGCGGTTTTCTTCGGCCAGCAGGCGGAACTGATCTGCCTGATCGACTTGCATATACCGCATCCGCGCACCCAGAACGGCCACCATTGCAGCCATGGCACCGCTCATGAACAGGGCGCGCCGGGTGATTTTGCGGGCGGATTCGTCGGTGTCTTTTGGTGACCGCCTCATAGCCGTTTTCCCAGCGCATCAAGTTCGCCCATGGCGGGCTTTCGCAAATCAAGGATCAGGCGGGATGCCATGACGACGACAGGGTAGCACAGGATGGACCAAAGCGTCTGTGTCATTGCAAAACCAAATGCTGGCTGCGGCAGGAAGGCGATTGCGAAGAACAGCCGATAGCCCAAAAGCAGCCCCACCATCAGACCGGCAATCAGCATCCATTCGACGGTAAAGCTCAATTCACGCGTCAGCGCTGCACGAGAGCGTAAAAATTCAGTCGCCAGCACGACCAGCGCCGTCCACAGGCCGGGGGGGCGCATTAAGACAACATCTTCCAGCATGACGATGCCGGCAATCATCACCACGGGCAGATAGTCTGGTCGGCGCATCACCCAAGCCAGCATGACGCTGAGCAACAGGTCAGGTCCGGGCAATTGGCCTGCTTCGCTTCCCAAGGGCAACAGGCGCAGAAACATGATCACCAGCGCCAAGGCCAGAAAAATCCCACGATAAAGCCAAACTGCGCTGCGAACTGCTTCAGCCATCGGCGTTGCCTTGCGGAATAATCTGACTGGGGTCGCTTTCGCCGGGGTCACCGTTGATGACATCGCCCGTGGTTCCGGTGACCGGCGTGGCCAACGGCGGCTCTCCGCTTGGGGTGTCTGCCAGGGGTTCGGGCAAGGCGGGCGGCAGGGCCGGGGCAACGACGCCGCCCGGATCGGTGATCGGTTCCAGGTCATGGCTGCGCAAGACGCGCAAAAATTCCAGCCGCCCGTAATCCGCTGACAGCAGCACGCGCAGGCGTTTGTCACTGCCAAGCGCCACTTGGCCCACCAACAAATCGGCGGGAAAGACCCCGCCATCGCCCGACGTGACCACGCGGTCGCCGGGGCGGACCTGATCTTGATCCTCCAGAAAATCCAACGGCGGAAGCGTTGAATTGTCGCCCGACAACAGCGCTTTTTGCCCTGATGGTTGCACAGTGACCGGGATACGGCTGTTGCTATCCGTCAGCAGGATGACACGGCTTGTGCGCGGGCCGACACCCGCAATGCGGCCGACAAGGCCGATACCATCCATCGTGGCCCAGCCATCGCGAATGCCGTCGCGCGCGCCCACGTTCAGCAAGACCGACTGGCGGAAGGGGGAACCGGAATCGGCAAGAACAACGCCGGTGACATGGGTTAATTTCGGATCAAGCCGAACCTGATTAAGGTCAAGCAGCCGCGCATTTTTCTGTTCTAACTGCAGGGCCGCTTCTTTCCACGCCTTCATTTGCTGCAATTCACGGCGCAGTTCCTGATTCTGCTCATAAATGCGGGTGTAGGATTGGAAATCGTCGATCATTGCCGCAGCTTTTGTGACCGGCAAAAGGGCCCAGTCAAAACTTGGCACCACCCGGTCTACCAAGGCGGCACGAAACCGTTCCACACGCGGGCTGTCGATGCGCCACAGAAGAAAAATCGCCATCAGAAACAGCACCAGAAGCCCCACCAGAATCCGGCGGATCGGGCGGCCGAATTCATCAGGTCCGGTGCGGGGTTTTGCCACGGCGGCCTCGTTTCACATAGCGATCAGGCGCATTTCGCCCCGCGCTTTAACTGTCGTAATCAATCACATGACGCAGTTGTTTTTCATATTCCAGCGCTTTTCCAGTGCCAAGCGCCACACAATTGAGTGACTCGTTGGCGACAGAGATGGAAAGCCCGGTTTGTTCGCGCAAGCTTAGGTCCAGATCGCCCAGCAGGGCCCCGCCACCCGTCAACATAACGCCCCGGTCCACGATATCTGCGGCCAGATCGGGCGGGGTGGCTTCCAGCGCCTGCATCACGGCATCGCAAATCTGCTGCACCGGTTCGGCCAAGGCTTCGGCCACCTGCGCCTGATTAATCTCGGTTTCCTTCGGCACGCCGTTCAGCAGATCGCGGCCCCGAATATGCATTGACGTGCCGCGCCCATCGTCCGGCATCCGCGCGGTGCCAATGGATGTTTTGATCCGTTCCGCCGTGGATTCGCCGATCAGCAGGTTCTGGTGACGCCGCAGATAGTTGATGATCGCATCATCCATCCGGTCGCCGCCCACCCGCACCGAGCGGGCATAAACAATGTCGCCCAGCGACAGCACCGCCACCTCGGTGGTGCCGCCGCCAATATCGACCACCATATTGCCGGTCGGATCGGTGATCGGCATGCCGGCCCCAATCGCGGCTGCAATGGGTTCTGCAATCAGCCCGGCCCGCCGCGCGCCAGCCGACAGCACCGATTGCCGAATAGCGCGCTTTTCAACCGGCGTCGCCCCATAAGGCACGCAGACGATGATCTTGGGTTTCGAAAACGTTGTGCGCTTGTGCACTTTGCGGATGAAATGCTTGATCATTTCTTCGGCAGTATCAAAGTCGGCAATCACCCCGTCGCGCATGGGCCGAATGGCCTGAATGCTGCCGGGCGTGCGCCCCAACATCAGCTTGGCATCTTCACCCACCGCCAGAACCTGCTTCTTGCCGTCCTTGATGTGATAGGCCACAACCGAAGGCTCGTTCAAAACGATGCCTTTGCCGCGCACATAAACAAGTGTGTTGGCGGTGCCTAAGTCGATCGCCATGTCTGACGAGAAAAGACCGGAGAGTATCGACATGCTACGCGTGATCCTGTTTTCATCATGGGCGCGTTAAGTGCCGACTCGCACTGCAACGCGAGCGCCAGCATATAGGCCCGACATCGGATAAGGGAAAGGGTCTTGGCGTTGGGCCTGCGCGCAATGCCGCCCGCGGGGCCGCAAAAGCCGCGCGTCCGTCGCTGACCGCGCGGTGCCAAATGTTGGCAAAGATCAAAGGTAGAGCAATTTGCGCGCTGGATTGCCCCATAAGATGTTCGAGAATGTCATTTCAATGATTTCGCCCTGCAGCCTTGCACTGCAGAGCGATTATTTTTGGCCGTGGGTCGCTTAGGCCAGATCTTTGTAGTGGATTGACTTGGTATCATCCCCCGGCGCCGATTTTTTCCGCCGCTGGATCAGCCGGTTCAATGCGTTCACATAGGCCTTGACCGATGCCACCACCGTATCGGTATCGGCAGATTGCCCGGTGGCGATGCGGCCATCCTCTTCGACCCGCACCGAAACCGTGGCCTGCGCATCGGTGCCTTCGGTCACTGCATGGACCTGATAGAGTTGCAACCGTGCGCCGTGCGGATAGAGCATTTTCACCGCATTAAAGGCCGCATCTACCGGCCCGTCGCCGGTGGCATCAATCGAATGATCAACGCCTTCGATGGTCAGGGTAAGTTCCGCCTCTTGGGGCCCATCGGTGCCGCAGACCACGCGCAGGCGTTTGACCTGCAAGGTGTCATGCGCATCGGATGTTCCCTGATCCTGCATCAGCGCAATCAGATCGTCGTCGTAAACTTCCTTTTTGCGGTCGGCCAAGGCCTTGAAGCGCACGAATACATCGGCCAGCTGATTGTCGGCCAACTCGAACCCCAGATCGCGCAGTTTTGCGCGCAGGGCGGCACGGCCGGAATGCTTGCCCAAGACAAGGCTGGTTTCGGCCAACCCAATATCGGTGGGGCGCATGATTTCAAACGTTTCGGCATTTTTCAGCATTCCGTCCTGATGAATACCAGATTCGTGGGCGAAGGCGTTCTTGCCGACGATGGCCTTGTTGAACTGCACGGCAAAGCCGGACACGGTGGCCACCTTGCGCGAGATGTTCATGATCTTGGTGGTATCAATCCGGGTGCGGTAAGGCAGGATGTCGTTCCTTACCTTCATCGCCATCACCACTTCTTCCAGCGCGGTATTGCCCGCCCGTTCGCCAAGGCCGTTGATGGTGCATTCAATCTGCCGCGCGCCCGCC
Source organism: Pseudorhodobacter sp. (assembly GCA_031413495.1). Lineage (GTDB taxonomy): Bacteria > Pseudomonadota > Alphaproteobacteria > Rhodobacterales > Rhodobacteraceae > JACMNW01. The sequence continues at coordinate 18,217 of JANOFE010000258.1, forward strand.
TCGACCGCCGCAAGTGCGTTGGCCGTGGCCATGCCCAGATCATTGTGGCAATGGGTGGCGAAAATGATGGTATCCGCGCCGGGCACCCGTGCCAGCAGCATAGCGATCAGATCTGAACTTTCGCGCGGCGCGGTGTAGCCTACGGTATCAGGGATGTTGATGGTGGTGGCCCCGGCCTTGATCGCAATTTCGACCACCCGGCACAGATAATCGTGTTCCGTGCGTGTGGCATCCATCGGCGACCATTGCACATTGTCACACAGATTGCGGGCATGCGTTACGGTTTCATGGATACGTTCCGCCATCTGATCCATATCCAGATTTGGAATGGCGCGGTGCAGCGGTGAGGTGCCGATAAAGGTATGAATGCGCGGCGATTTTGCGTGTTTCACAGCCTCCCAGCAACGATCAATATCCTTGAAATTGGCGCGGGCGAGGCCGCAGATCGTGGCGGTTTTGCTTTGCTTGGCAATCGCGCTGACCGCCTCAAAATCGCCTTCTGACGCAATCGGAAACCCGGCCTCGATGATATCGACGCCCATATCGTCCAACAGCGTTGCGATTTCCAGCTTTTCGGTGTGGGTCATAGTGGCACCGGGCGACTGTTCGCCGTCGCGCAGGGTGGTATCAAAAATCAAGACACGGGGCTGCGTGCTTTTGTCGGTCATTATCGTGGTCCTGTTTTGGGGTTTTGCTTCTACTTTCGGGCGCTGTCAGGTCTGAGCGGCCCGCACCCGAAAGGGCACGCTCAGCGCAGCGTAAGAAGAAGCAGGCCACGCGATTTGGCAGCGACGGCAGCCATAACAGTGGCAATATGGATTTCCCGGTTCATAGCATAGACAATACCGCGCTTTGGGCGAAAGAAAAGCAGCTTTTCATCTTGGCGCAAATATCGCCGCTGATGGCATCGGTCGCTGGGGCAGCGAGCCTTTGGCGGGGATATTTACGTCAAGATGAATTGCACAGGCGCAGCGCGGCCCTAGATATCAACTCGCAAAGGGAGATCTGCATGGAACGAGCGCTGGTAATTGGGTCATCGGGGGGCATCGGGCAGGCGTTGGTTGCCGCTTTGCAGGCGCAGAATGTGCAGGTGGTTGGCCTGTCGCGGTCAAACGACGGGTTGGATGTGACGGACGAGGCCAGCATCATCCGGGTGTTAGGCGCGGCAGGCGGGCAGTTTGACACAGTGATTGTGGCCACAGGTGCGCTGGAAATTGACGCGTTCAAACCCGAAAAATCCCTTCGTGCGCTGGACCCCGCCGCCCTTGCCGCACAGTTTGCCTTGAATGCAATCGGGCCAGCCTTGGTGCTGAAACACGCGCTGCGGTTGATGCCGAAAGACCGCCCCGCGCGGTTTGCGGCACTGTCGGCGCGGGTGGCGTCAATTGGCGATAATGCGCTGGGTGGATGGTATTCCTACCGTGCTGCCAAAGCCGCGTTGAACCAGCTGATCCATTCCGCGGCAATCGAGGTGGCGCGCAGCCATCCGTTGGCGGTTGTTGCGTTGCTGCATCCAGGCACTGTGGCAACAGGGTTTGGTGCGGCCTATATCGGCAACCACCCTACTGTCACGCCCGCCGTTGCTGCCGCCAACGTGTTGCAAGTGTTGGGCACATTGACCCCTGCAGATACAGGTAACTTTTTTGATTGGGCGGGAAAGCGCATCGCATGGTAACCCCCACCATAGCGCCGCGGCTGGTTTTGGTGCTGGGCGATCAGTTGACGCCAGATATGGCCGCGTTGCGGATGGCCGACAAGGCGCGCGACATCGTGGTGATGGCAGAAGTGCAGGATGAAGGCACCTATGTGCCTCATCATCCGCAAAAGATTGCGCTGGTGCTAGCTGCGATGCGCAAGTTTGCCGCGCAATTGCGGGCAGAGGGCTGGCAGGTTGCCTATTCGCAACTGGATGATATTGACACGGGACCAAGCATCGGCGCTGAATTGCTGCGTCGCGCGGCGGAGTTTGGTGCTGCCGAAGTCATCGCCACTCGCCCCGGTGAATGGCGCCTGATTTCGGCGCTGGAGGCGTTGCCTGTACCCG
>JANOFE010000259.1:0-6674 GCA_031413495.1 Pseudorhodobacter sp.
GACGATGTCGATCTCAGCCGCCCCGGCGGCGACGCTTTCGCCGATTTCCGCGATGCGTAGGTGCAGGGGGGACAGGCCAGCGGGGAAGCCGGTGGAAACGGCGGCGACGGGAATGTTGCTGCCTTCCAGCGCGCGAACAGCGGTTTCGACCATACCATGATAAACGCAGACCGCCCCGGTGGTGAGGCCTGTCATGCCAAGCCTTTCAAGGATTTCGGCGCGCACAGGCTGGCGGGCTTTGGCGCAAAGGCGTTGCACGCGGCCGGGCGTATCATCACCCGACAGGGTGGTCAGATCGATCAGGCTGATCGCCTTGCACAGCCATGCGGCCTGAAAGTCTTTTTTCACGGAACGGCGGCCCGGAAGGGTGGCGGCGCGGCGTTCGATGGCGGACGTGTTGGCCTGCACTGACGCGACCCAATCCAGATCAAGCGGCATGCCGGGATTGCGTGGATGGGTGACCTGCGGCAGCAGGTGCGTTTGAGGCGGGGTGGCGAGATCGGTTTGCAAGGGTCGGCTCCGGCCTTTGGGTGGCTTAAGGGTCGCATGGGCGGGGTCGTTATTGCAAGGGGCGGCCCGCCGTCATGCTTCTGAAAGCTGACCAAATGATAAAATATTGGCAAGATTTCCGGCAAAGCCCGACGAATGTCGTTATGCGGTTGACCCGGTTCTTGGGTTTGTGGCCATAAGGGGGTAACCCAAAAGGAAAGCATCGCCATGCAAATGCTGGATTTCACCACCCATTGGGCAGGCATCCTGTCGCTGGTTATCTTTGCAGTGGCCTATGTGGCGGTGGTATTTGAAGATGCGATTCATATGCGCAAATCAAAGCCGGTGCTGATTGCGGCAGGGCTGATCTGGGCGTTGATCGGCGTGGTCTATGCAAGTGTCGGGCAATCGGACCTGGCACATGATCATGCGATTGAGATCATTGGCGAATATGGTGAGTTGTTTTTGTTTTTACTCGTCGCCATCACCTATGTGAACGCGCTTGAAGAACGTCGAATGTTTGAAGTTTTGCGCGCAAGACTGGTGGCCATGGGCTTGAATTATCGGCAGTTGTTCTTGCTTACCGGGGCGTTGGCGTTCTGTCTGGCGGGGCTGTTGGACAACCTGACCACGGCACTGGTGATGGGGGCCGTAGTGATAGCGATTGGCAAGGCGTCGCCCAAGTTTGTGGCAATCGGCTGTGTATCGGTGGTGGTTGCCGCCAATGCGGGGGGGGCATTTTCACCGTTCGGCAATATCACCACGCTGCTCGTCTGGCAGGCGGGCAAGGTCAGTTTGACCGAGTTTTTCACGCTGTTTTTGCCATCGCTGGTCAATTGGGTGATCCCGGCCGCGATCATGTATTTTGCGGTGCCAAAAGATAAGCCCGCGATGCAGACTGAAACGGTGGCTGGTAAGCCGGGGATGATTGGGGTGGCGGTGCTGTTCGGGCTGACCATTGCAACGGCGGTCAGTTTCAAGAATTTCCTGCATCTGCCACCTGCATTGGGCATGATGCTTGGCCTTGGGTATTTGCAGATGTGGTCGTATTACCTGACCCGCGCGGGCAAGCGCAAAGATGATACTGAAATGGTGCTGGACAGTTTCAATGAAATTCAGCGGGTGGAATGGGATACGTTGCTGTTTTTCTTTGGTATCATCTTTGCCGTGGGTGGTTTGGGGATGCTGGGCTATCTGGCCGTGATGTCGGACGCGCTCTATGTGGGCATGGGGCCGACGACGGCAAATATCATCATCGGGGCACTGTCATCGATCGTCGATAACATTCCGCTGATGTATGCGGTGCTGACAATGGACCCGGATATGTCGCATGGGCAATGGTTGCTGATCACGCTGACCTGCGGGGTGGGGGGATCCATTCTGTCCATCGGATCGGCGGCGGGGGTGGCGTTGATGGGGCAGGCGCGGGGCGTTTACACCTTTATGAGCCATCTGAAATGGAGCTGGGCGATATCCATCGGTTATGCTGCATCGGCGTGGCTGCATCTGGTGCTGAACGCACGGTTTTTCTGACGCAGCCTTACCCTTCGCGCAGGGCTGCATTCTGATCCAACAGATAGCGTTGTGAAAGCGGTATTGCAGCAGCCCCTAACGCACGCGCCTGTGCGCCGACGGTGCCCTGTCTGATCTGAGGCGGCTCGATACCGGCCAGATCAAGCCGGAGAAAGGCCGCCTCGGTGCGCATCGCCACTTCGGCGCGCACCGATGTTGGCATCCAGCCGTCGATGATGACGGCCTCCAATTCCATCAGGGTTGAGGCGCTGAGAATGGCACTGGCGAGGCCATCTGCAGCGCTGTCCATCCAAGCGGATAAAACCGGGTCAGAGACGTTCCACTGGTCGGGGTTTTCCCACAGATGGGCCGAGGATTCGCCCGCAGCCTCCATCGCGTTGGCAAGCGCCGACATTGAGGCCACGTCCAGAAGGCGGCGCATGCGGCCATCGGGGCCGGGCACGGGCATGGGGCCAACGCCCGCCGCATTGCCGGTGCGCCCGGTAAACAACTGGCCGTTCAAGACAAGCCCGCCCCCGATGAAATAGCCAAAGTAGAAATAGAGAAAGTCCTTTGGTCGGTCGCCGGTGCCAAACACAAGTTCAGCCCCACAGGCGGCCGTTGCGTCGTTTTGCACATAGACCGGCATGCCCGTCAGCGTCGCAAGTTCGGCCTGAATATCGCGGGTGCGCCATGCGTCCATCTCAGCCTGTGGTGCGCCGATGTTTTGCACCCAGTTCCACAACTGAAACGGCATGGCGATGCCCATACCGCCGATGCGTGCCTGATGCGGTATTGGCAATGTGGCTGTGATGGCGGGCATCGCATCCCTTACAAACGCAATCACGGCGCTTGGGGTGGGATACCGGTATATCTGGCGACGGGTGGCGCGGACGTGACCTTGAAAATCAATCAGCGTCAGGTCAGCAGACCTGCGCCCGATTTTGAGCCCGAAAAAGAACGCGCCATCTGCGTCCAGCATCATGGGCACCGAAGGTTGCCCGATCCGGCCGCGAACCGGTTCGCCGCGTTGCAACAGACCGTCACTTTCCAGCGCCCGCATGATCACCGACACGGTTTGCGCAGACAGGCCGGTGATGCGGGCAATATCAGTTTTGGCAAGCGCGCCTTGCTGGCGCACCAGCGACAGAACCAGACGTTCGTTTTGCGCGCGCATGCCAGATTGGTTGGTGCCCCTAAGACCGGGGTCATCGGCAGATTGGCGATCAAACGCAGGGTCGATGATGACTTTCACAAGGTTTGCATCCCCGCACCGATAACGCCCTTGCGCAAGATTACATTGGCAAAAAGGGCGATTTCAGACGTTGCAACAATGGTATGGGCCTGCCGTGCGCGCGGGTAAAGATCATCGCCCGAAAGCGGTTGAACAAGAAACCCGGGCACAAGGCGCGCACAGGTCGCATCGATGGCCATATGGATAGGGCCGCGTTGTGCAGCATCATTGTTCAAAGCCGCGCGGAAGATGGCATGCGGCGTCGCCCGGTCCAGCGGCAGAATGGTTAAAATTGCCTCAAGCAGCACTATGATTCCATGACCATCGGCGCGCACCAGACGGCGTGCATCATTTTGCGCCGGATAGTTGCCATCCACCAACGCAATTTCGTCGCCGTGCCCCATGGCGCGCAGCGTATAAAGCAGGTCAGGCCCAAGTATGGCTGGCAGTCCGATCAGCATGGTCCCGTCTTTCGTATGCGATGCAGCGCAACTAACCGAAACCGGCCAATCTTGCCACGCTTTCCCTGTGTCACCGATTTGATGCCCGTTGAAGCCGGGCAATTGTGGTGCAACCCGAGGCTTTAGACTGCGCAGGAAGGCGGCGGCTGTCAATAATAAATCACTCTGATTTATTTATCTTGACTGGTGAGCGGGAATCAGGTTTTCTAAGGCTATCGCGGCGAGGGTGTCACTGCTTTCGTTTGCGTTATCAAGGGGGCTAAGCCCCTGAAATCCTTGGGAGGACTACCAATGAAATTCAAAATGAAAGCCCTTATGGGCGCAACTGCGCTTGCGATGCTTTCGGCCACCTCGGTCTTTGCAGAATCGCACGGCGGCGGTCTGGCGTGCCTGATCACCAAAAACAACACCAACGCTTTCTTCGTAAAAATGAAAGAGGGTGCTGAGGCTGCTGCCACCGCTGCTGGTCTGGAATTTCAGGCCTATGCAGGTGTAACGGACGGCGACGCTGCGCCACAAATCACCGCGATTGAAAACTGCGTTGCTGCTGGCGCTAAGGGTATCTTGATCACGCCATCGAACGACTCGGTTGGCCCATTCCTGAAGGACGCCCGCGCTGCCGGTATTCTGGTGATCTCGCTGGACACCCCGCTGGGTGACGCAGAGGCGCAGGACATCACCTTCGCCACCGACAACTTCGAAGCTGGCTTGCTGATCGGCAAATGGGCAGCTGCGACCCTAGGTGAAGGCGCGGCCACCGCAAAGATCGCGATGCTGAACATCAACAAGCAAAACATCTCTGTCGACGTTCTGCGCGACACCGGCTTCCTCGTCGGCTTCGGCATCGAAGTGCCGGATCTGACCGTGATGGGCTCGGAAACCGATTCGCGCGTGATCGGCCATGAATCGACGGACGCGAACCCGGCTGGCGGTCTGGCTGCCATGGAAACCCTGCTGGCCAAGGACCCCGACATCAACGTGGTCTTCACGATCAATGAGCCGGCCGCTGAAGGTGCCTATCAGGCCCTGAAAAACGCCGGCAAGGAAGGTCAGGCGATCATCGTTTCGGTTGACGGCGGCTGCCCCGGCGTAGCTTCAGTCAAATCGGGCGTCATCGGTGCGACCTCGCAGCAGTATCCGCTGCTGATGGCGTCCAAGGGCATCGAGGCCATCGTTGCCTTCGCCAAAGACGGCACCAAGCCGACCGTGACCGAAGGCCTGACGTTCTTTAACACAGGTGTAAACCTGGTTACCGACAAGCCAGCCGAAGGTGTGCCGTCGATCGACACCACCAAAGGCACCGAACTTTGCTGGGGCTGATCTGACCTAACAAACTGTTGATTACGCAAAGGGCGACGTTACAGTCGCCCTTTGTATATCGGCGCATGACGCTGCGCTATTCACTCTCATTGGGGGGCGGTTGACGCGATGAGCGACCAAGGGGCACCGGTAAAAACCATTTCTGATTTCGAGGCCAAGCTGGCACAGGCGGACAAGACCGTTGCCAGCTTTGCAAAGGATGACAAATCGCTGACCCATGTGGTGCGATCTTTCCTGCGTGCCTATCCAACATCCATTCCAGCGCTGATTTTGATTATCAGTGTCATTGCGTTTGGGATAGCGGCACCGCGGTTCTTGGGCGCTGGGGCGCTGTCAACGGTTCTGCAGCAAGTGACTGTGACCGGGCTTGTCGCCATTGCGCAAACCTTGGTTATTTTGACGGCGGGAATTGACCTGTCGGTTGGGGCCATCCTTGTGGTGTCATCTTTGGTGATGGGCAATTTGGCGGTAAATCTTGGCGTGCCGATCCCGATTGCCATTGGTGTTGGGATGCTGACGGGCGTGGTGATGGGTTGGATAAACGGGGTGCTGGTGGCCTTTGTAAAGTTGCCACCCTTTATCGTGACGCTTGGCACTTTGTCGGTCTTTACGTCGTTGAAGCTTTGGTATTCGGGATCGGAATCGATCCGCAACGTGGATATCGCTGAAAAAGCCCCCAGCCTGTTGTGGTTTGGTGAGGCGATCCGGTTTGGCGCATTCAAGCTGACGTATGGCAGTATATCGCTGATCGTTCTTGCGGCGATTGTTTGGTATGTTTTGTCGCAAACCGCTTGGGGCCGCCATGTGCATGCGATTGGTGATGATCCCGATGCGGCGATGTTGTCTGGCATTCGCACCAACCGCACTTTGGTTTCGGTTTATGCCGCCGCCGGCCTGATTTGCGGCTTTGCGGCATGGGTTGCGATTGGGCGGGTGGGGTCTGTATCGCCCGTGTCGTTTGATACGGTGAACCTCGCGTCAATTACCGCCGTGGTGATTGGTGGCACATCGTTGTTTGGCGGGCGTGGGTCTATTGTAGGGTCTGTCCTTGGGGCGATGATTGTGGGCGTTTTCACCACTGGCCTGTCCTTGGCGGGTGTTGATGACTACTGGCAAATGTTTGCGGCGGGCAGCCTTGTGATAATCGCTGTGGCGCTTGACCAATGGCTGCGGAGGGCTTCGCAATGACCGATGTAAAACCTATTCTGACCTGCCGTGGCCTGATGAAACGCTACGGCACCGTGGTGGCGATGAACGGTGCGGATTTCGATCTCTATCCGGGCGAGATTACTGCCGTGATCGGCGACAACGGCGCTGGAAAATCGACCTTGATCAAGGCGATTGCCGGGGCTGTCACGCCAGACCACGGTGAGATCACACTGGAAGGCCAAACGGTGCATTTCAAATCGCCGCAAGACGCCCGGAATTTGGGGATTGAGACGGTGTATCAGAACCTTGCCTTGTCACCGGCGCTGTCTATTGCTGACAACATGTTTTTGGGCCGCGAATGGCGAAGCCCCGGCATCATGGGGTCAATATTCCGCAAGATGGACCGTGCGGGGATGGAAAAGTTCGCGCGTGACAAGCTAAGCGAACTTGGGCTGATGACAATCCAGAACATCAATGTCGCGGTCGAATCACTGTCGGGTGGCCAGAGG
>JANOFE010000260.1:0-2382 GCA_031413495.1 Pseudorhodobacter sp.
TGGCAAGGGCCTTGCTTCCGCTGCATTAGGTGCATTACTGCAAGCCCGTGGCTTCACCGTTCGCCTCCGCAAACTCGATCCCTACCTGAACGTTGATCCCGGCACGATGTCGCCGTTTGAACATGGCGAGGTGTTCGTCACTGATGATGGCGCAGAAACCGATCTTGACCTTGGGCACTATGAACGCTTCACTGGCGTCCACGCCCGCAAAACCGATAGCGTCTCCTCAGGTCGTATCTATTCCACCGTGCTGGAAAAGGAACGCCGTGGCGATTACCTTGGCAAAACCATTCAGGTCATCCCCCACGTCACCAATGAAATCAAAGATTTCCTGCGCATCGGCGAAGACGAAGTTGATTTCATGCTCTGCGAAATCGGCGGCACCGTCGGCGATATCGAAGGTCTGCCCTTCTTCGAGGCCATCCGCCAATTCATCCACGAACGCCCGCGCGGCCAATGCATCCTGATGCACCTGACCCTGCTGCCCTATCTTGCCGCCTCAGGCGAATTGAAAACCAAACCCACCCAGCATTCGGTGAAAGCCCTGCAAAGCATCGGCCTTGCCCCCGACGTGCTGCTTTTGCGCTCCGAACACCCGATCCCGGACAAGGAAATGGAAAAGATCGCGCTGTTTTGCAACGTCCGCAAAAACGCGGTCATCGCCGCCTATGATCTGAAAACCATCTACGAAGCCCCCCTTGCCTACCACCGCGCAGGCCTTGATCAGGCGGTGCTGGATGCCTTCGGTATCTCCCCCGCGCCCCGGCCCAACCTTGATCGCTGGACCGATGTTATGGACCGCCTGACCCACGCCGAGGGCGAAGTTCGCGTGGCCATCGTCGGCAAATACACCCAGCTGGAAGACGCCTATAAGTCGATTGCCGAGGCGCTGACCCACGGCGGCATGGCCAACCGCACCCGCGTAAAAGCCGAATGGATCGACGCCGAAATTTTTGAGCGTGAAGACCCCGCCCCTTATCTGGAACCCTTCCACGCCATCCTTGTGCCCGGCGGCTTTGGCGAACGCGGCACTGAAGGCAAGATCAAAGCCGCAAAATACGCCCGCGAAAAACGCATTCCCTATCTTGGTATCTGCCTTGGCATGCAAATGGCGGTGATTGAGGCCGCACGTAACCTCGCCCATGTCACCGACGCCGGATCAGAGGAATTCGACCATGAAGGTGGCAAAAAACGCTTCACCCCCGTGGTCTACCACCTGAAAGAATGGGTGCAGGGCAACCACGTCGTGCAACGCAAAACCGGCGACGACAAAGGCGGCTCCATGCGCCTTGGCGCCTATACTGCCCTGCTGAAATCCGGCTCCGCAGTTGCCCGCATCTATGGCGGGCTGGAGATTGAGGAACGCCACCGGCATCGGTATGAGGTGGACGCCAAATACATCGCCCAGCTTGAAAAATGCGGGCTGATCTTTTCGGGCATGTCGCCTGATGGGAAACTGCCGGAAATTGTCGAGGTGCAGGATCACCCGTGGTTCATCGGTGTGCAGTTCCACCCGGAATTGAAATCCAAACCCTTCGCGCCGCACCCCTTGTTCGCGGATTTCGTGCGCGCGGCGGTCGAGGGCGCTCGATTGGTCTGACGCTTAGCCCGCCTTCTCGCGCAGCCAATCGGCAAGATCGCCGTCTTCCATCAGGCCTTGGGCGCTACCTAAGCGGTGTTGCCGCCGGATTTCAGCGCATCAATCAGAGCTTCCATCGTCTGAAACGGATCACCGCCGTTTTCGACGAATTCAATCGGAATGAAATAGGCGATCACGGCGGAGTTTTTCAGGATGGCCACGGGTTTGCCACCCGCCCGCGCGATGACTTTGTGCGGCTCGCGCAACTCGGTCATGGTGGCGATATGGGGGGTTAGCAGGCGTGTCATGGGATGTATCCTGTGATGTGTAATGTAATGTATATTGTAATGTGGGAAACTGCAAGGGTGAATGGCGGCCACGCGCCTTGGCGCGGGGCGAAAACAGTCCAGTGGACTGTTTTCAGCAGGCCGAGATTGACCGGCTGTTCAGCGGGCAAAGCACGATTGTGCTGAACGCCCGTCAGGACGGCCCGCGCATACTGATGCAAAACCTGACCATTGCAACCGCCGCGCTGCGGGCAACCGCCAGCGGCAGCCTGCAAAGCGGACAAAGCCGGCTTGCCGCCGAACTGGCGGTCCGTGATCTGTCGGCGGCAGGCCCCGGCTGGCGCGGCGCTCTGGATGCCAACGCCACCTATGCCGAAGCCGGAACCGCCCGCTCGGTCACTGTTGCTGCCACCGGCACCGGCCTGGCCGTCGGTCAGTCCAACCTCGACGGACTGTTGAGCGGTACCACCGAGCTGGCACTTCAGGCCACCGAGGATCAGGGCACCATCCGGGTCG
>JANOFE010000261.1:0-3542 GCA_031413495.1 Pseudorhodobacter sp.
ATCGGGGACTTTCGGCCCGGATCATGACCACTTCTACTATGCTGACCTGAACAAAAGGCGGACCCATCCCTCAGGTAGGCGGCGTATAGGGGGAGTCGCAAGGGATGTCAACAGCACCGCAGGCCTGCTTTTACACGGCAATCCGGGACAATTTCCGTTCCCGCATAAAGGTGAAAATCCCGCTCGCCACCACGATGGCAGACCCCACCAGCGTATAGAAATCCGGGAATGTGTTGAACACCAGCCAGCCCATGACAATCGCCACCAATAGCGACACATAGCGAAACGGCGCCACAAAACTGATCTCGCCCACCCGCATCACCATGACCACAAACATATAGCCCACAACCAGCGCCGACGCCGCCGCAATGATGGTAAACGCGCCGTAGCCATCCACCGCCACCCATGGCTGCCAAAGCGATCCGACCAGCCCCATCGTGGTCACAGACACCGCCGCACAAACCGCCACCGTCACCGACGGCACCGCCTTGGACAGTTGCCGCGTCGCCAGATCACGCACCACCACACAGACCACCGATGCCACCGCCATCAACGACCAGCGATCAAGCCCCTCGCCCCCCGGCCGGATGATGATCAAGACGCCAATAAACCCCGCCAAAATCGCCAGCATCCGCCGCCAGCCTATTTTGTCGCCAAACACCAAGGCCGCAGCCAGCGTCACCGCCAGCGGCAAAGATTGCAAAATGGCCGAGATATTGGCCAAAGGCATATGCACCAAAGCCGCCAGAAACAACACCGTGCCGCCCACCTCCGCCGCAGACCGCACCGCGAGTGCCACCGCATCCGCCCGGTTCAGGGTCGGCCAAAGACTGCGCGTCGCAATCCCAACAGCACCTAGCCCGATGATCGTCAGCACCCCGCGCAGGGTAATCGCCTGAAACAGCGGCATCACTTCCGTCGCCGCCTTGATCGACGTGTCATTCAGCGTAAACGCCGCCATCGCAATGCACATATAAAGCGCACCGCGCATGTTGTCGGAGATTTGCATGTGGTCCCTGCTCTGTCGGGGTTGGTGATAGCGGGGGGATGCGGCGTCGGCCATGCCAAACTTGTGCGGGATACAATCGGTGGCGGCTGGCAATCCTGCCCTCCCTCCCCCTCGTGGGGAGGGGTAGGGGTGGGGGCAAACTGCGGTCGCCAACCACCCCAACACAGGGCCGCGCCCGACCTCGGGATGGCGCACCACCGCCCGTCTTAGGCACTTTACAGCGCAACCCCTCCCCTCGCAGTTCCGCTGGAGATACCGCAAACGCGCCCTCCCGGGTGGGGTGAAGGGGGACCGTGGCCCCAGTGGGGCCGCGTAAGCCCCCTGAACGGGCGCGGCCCGGCGGCGCATCCGCGCCTTGATTCCGGGCGAAAGAAGCAGCAGCAAACTTGACCGCCCCACTCCCGACCCCGACCCCGACCCCGACAAAGCTGCCCTCCCTCCGCCCAGTGGGGAGGGGTAGGGGTTGGGGGCACCATGAGAAAAAGCAGCCTTAGACCACCAACCCAACACAGGGCCGCACCCGACCTCGGGATGGCGCAGCAACGCAAGTTCTAGGCACTTTACCCCTCAACCCCTCCCGCAGAAGTTCTGCTGGCAACCCACCAAACGCGCCCTCCCGTCGGGAGGTCGGGCGCGGCCCGGCGGCGCATCCGCGCCTTGATTCCGGGCGGAAGGGAAAGCAGCGCTGTATACCTCATGTGCTGTTCAGTTGGCCGTGCCCGTGAGCCTTATCCAATGCTCGTTGGTATCCAAACGATGAGTGTAAGCGATTGGGGCATGGTTAAAAGCGATCTTGGGAAAGCAAACCGTATAGGCCAGCAGTCCGAAAAGACGCACCTGAAACTGTGCTGCTGGGTGATTTCCAGCAAAAGCAATTCCATGGAAAGTGTCTGGCTTGTGCGCCCAATTATAGGTCACCATAACACCAGCCAAATCCTCGTCCTGATGCATTAACACGTCGCGAATATGCTGCAACTCGGCGCAATAAATTGCTTTACCCACGAAGAGAGCGGCAAATTCATAGGCAATCTTAAGTGCCACAAGCGGACTCAGTTGGACTTCAGTGTATGCGGGGTTGGATGGATGTTCATTCCATTTTATCACCTTGACGTCTGCACCAAGATCAATTTCGCAATTCGGCGGAGCCACTTCCCACTTGGCCAGCGCCTTTTCAATCATTGCATCAGTCCTTCCGTCCTTTCGCATAATTGACGCAATGCGCTCCCCTGCTTCAAGTTCGGAAACAATGATTGAGCCATCTCCAAGTTTTGTAGTTGCAAGACTGCCGTCCGCCCGAACTTTCTGCGTCGCAGTATGATTGCCAAACCGACTGAAATATGACGCACCGCGTTCGAGCGTTTCTTTAAAATCGGCGGAGATATATTCTAGGCTTGCTACCGTCTGGCGAATTTCTGGTGAAAGTCGTGCGCCTGCTTCAAAACCGCTTCCAAAGGCGCTGTTGCAAGAATTGCACAGAAAACTGCAGGTCAGAATACCGCCGAGGCTTCGCGGAATAACATGTTCGTCAGACAGATTGTTTTCGACAAGACAGATAATACACTGTCTATGGCCCCATTTGATTAGCAGCAACTATACCTCCTATCGTCGACCCGCAAATCCAGTGTAACGATGGATGAAACAATGGCATTCATCAACAGAGCACAGAGCTATCGTCGTGTTTAACCCCTAATTTTCCCTTAACACCTCCACCCTTCCCCAACAATATCAACCCCTTACCCCCCATAACACACGTGTTACCCAAAAGAAAAACCCCGCCACCCTTTCGGATAGCGGGGCAATTCAAATTCCGGCCGGTCTAACCCGCCCGGAAAAGCTAATCACTCGTCGCGACTATCCATCGCGTCCGAAAACACCGATGCCGCCGAAAACTCCGCCGGTTCAGCTGTCGGGGCCGGGGCCGCGATTGCGACCGCAATCTCCGCCTCCGCCCGCCGGGCATCAATCACCATCTGATCACGATCAGCGGCAATCTTCTTGACCCGGCTCGTCGCCCCGCCGGTGCCTGCCGGGATCAACCGGCCAACAATGACGTTCTCTTTCAGACCGACCAGTTTATCCCGCTTGCCCTGCACCGAAGCCTCGGTCAGCACCCGCGTGGTTTCCTGGAACGACGCCGCCGAGATAAACGAACGCGTCTGCAACGACGCCTTCGTGATGCCCAGCAAGATCGCCTCGGCAGTTGCTTCGCGCAGGCCGCGGTTGCGGGCCTTCACGTTTTCTTCTTCCAACTCGCCTTTATCGACATGTTCGCCCTTCAGCAGCGTCGTATCGCCACTGTCGAGAATCTCCAGCTTTTGCAGCATCTGGCGCACGATCACTTCGATATGCTTGTCGTTGATCTTCACGCCCTGCAGACGGTACACGTCCTGCACCACGCCCTTCGGAGAGCGTGCGCGCCCGCACGAGTACGGCCACCCGGTGGCTCTGGCGTTTGGTGACTCCTTCACTCACGGGGATGAAGTCAATGACGACGAGACCTGGCCGCAGGCTCTCGCCGATCAATTCAGGGCCG
>JANOFE010000262.1:0-9148 GCA_031413495.1 Pseudorhodobacter sp.
CTGCGCGCGGCCCGGCTTTCCGATTTATCGGCTGTCGATCTGTTGCTGAGCCGCAGTTATCTGCGGTTGTTGGCGGCGGATTACCCGCCGTCGATCATGGTGACGGCGTTACCAATCATTTCCCGCGCGCGCCCAGAATTGCTGACGTCGGGGCGGTTCTTTCTGGCCTTTGGGCCGGAGGGCCAATTGGTGGGCGCAGGTGGGTGGAGCAGTGCCGCCCCGGAGCCATCAGACCAGCCGGAAGGCCGCCCAGTGAGTGCCCGCATAGCGCATGTGCGCCATGTGGCGACCGACCCCGATGTTGTGCGGCAAGGCGTTGGGCGGGCGGTGATGCGGGCGGTATTTGAGACTGCCCGGATTGCGGGCATGGTGGAGATGGACTGTCTGTCGACCCGCACAGCGGTGCCGTTTTATACGAGCGTTGGGTTTCGTGTTTTGGGGGCCGTTGATGTGCCGCTGCGGGCGGGGATCGTGTTTCCAGCGGTTCGGATGATCAAAGATCACATATGAAAAAGGCCGGTCTTTCGACCGGCCTTCGTTTTGCGTTCTTTGAGGTCGCTTATTCCCGGTTGCCCATGAAGTTCAGCAGGAACATGAACATGTTGATGAAGTCGAGGTAAAGCCGCAAAGCGCCCATGATGGCCGATTTGCCAAGCCAATCCTGATCGCCCATTTGCGCATGCTGCAGATATTCGTTCTTGATCGACTGCGTGTCATACGCTGTCAGGCCCGCGAAAATCAGCACCCCAATGGCAGAGATCGCAAAGGCCAGCGCCGTCGATGCAAGGAAGATATTCACAACCATGGCGACCAGAAGACCAATCACACCCATCATCAGGAAAGTGCCCATGGCGGACAGGTCTTTTTTCGTCGTGTAGCCGTAAAGCGACAGGGCGGCAAAGGCGATGGCCGTGATGAAGAAGGTCTGCGCGATGGAGGTGCTGGTGTAGACCGCGAAGATAAAGCTGAGCGACAGGCCCATGGCGGCGGCATAGACATAGAAAAACAGCTGTGCCGCAGCGACCGACAAGCGCGGCAGCAGAGCGCCGAACGCGAAGACCATCACCAACGGCAGAAACATCACAACCCATTTCAGCGGGGTCGCAAAGATCGCTTGGATCATCGCGTCATTGGTGCCGATGGCCCAAGCCACAGCGCCCGTGATCGCCATGCCGACGGACATAAGCCCGTAGACCTTGTTCATATGGGCGCGAAGCCCTGCGTCGATATCGGCTGTCCGCGTACCTACGCCGACGGTCCGGGTTGATTGATAGTCAGCCATCTGAAGCCTCCGAGTGAAAACAAAAGGTATCTTAAGACGCAAGATACCGTGTGCTTGAAATATCGGGGCGGATGGGAAATAATTCAAGTATTCCCGATCAAAATGCCCCGATTATTACGCCGTCGGGGCAATTATCTTGCAAATCTAGCCACGCCACTAGCCACGCCAATGGTTTGGCGCATCCCAAACCGGGCGATTTGCCTCGGATGTGGCCTCAAACCGGGTCAGGCCGATGTCGCGCAGAAGGTCATCGTCCAGCTGCAACAGGGCCTGATGCTGTCTGTGCAAAGCGTTTGCCGCAAAGACGCGATCAAGTAGCCGAAGGACCCAAGGACGGGACGACTGGCGGATGTGGGCAGGACGGGCTGTGCAAGGGGAGGCGGTCATGGGCTTTCCTTTCGTCTGGCATTCCGGTTTGTGATATCAGGTCAATTTAATATTCGAATGCTTGATTGGTATGCGCCTTTCTGATACATTTGAAAAATGAATGGTTTTGACATCAGGCATCAGGAAACGTGATATGACCCGAAATCTTGATCTTACCGCGTTGCGCTCTTTCGTGGCGATCGCAGATGCGGGCGGCGTCACGCGGGCGGCCGGGTTTTTGAACCTGACGCAATCGGCAGTGTCGATGCAGATCAAGCGGCTGGAAGATATGCTGCAGGTCGAGCTGCTGGATCGGTCTGGCCGCAAGGTGGCGCTGACGGCGGCGGGCGAGCAGTTGATCGGCTATGCGCGCCGGATGCTGGCCCTGAACGATGAGGCGTTCGGGCGGCTGACCCATAACAGCTTTGAGGGCGAGATCGTGCTGGGCGTGCCGCATGACATCGTTTACCCCAACATTCCGCAGGTGTTGCAGCGGTTCAACCGCGATTATCCCAAGATGAAGGTGACCTTGCTGTCGTCGTTCACGCGGTCGCTGATCGAGCAGTTTGGACGCGGCGAATGCGATATCATTCTGGCGACCGAAGATGGCCGTGGGGTCGGCGGCGAGACATTGGTGGAACTGCCCTTGGTCTGGATCGGCGCACCGGGCGGGCAGGTCTGGCGGCAGCGGCCTTTGCGGTTGGCGTATGAATATCGCTGTATTTTTCGCCAGCAGGCGCAGGCGGCATTGGACAAGGCAGGTGTCGGCTGGGAAATGGCGGTCGAAAGTGACAATACCCGCACCATCGAGGCGTCGGTCAGCGCCGATCTGGCGGTGCACACCATGTTGGCCGGATCAGAGCCGCAGCATCTGGAACGCATAGCGCACGGCGGCACCTTGCCCGATCTGCCGCGCCTGAAGGTCAATCTTTATGTGGCCGACCCCGTGCATAGCCCGGCGGTCGAGGCGTTGGCAGTTTTGATCCGGCGGGCCTTTGCGGGCCAAGGCACGCGGGCGGACAGGGCGGTTGCTGCCGAGCCTGCGCTGCAGGACTAATTCAGGGTGATCACCACTTTGCCGGTGGCTTTGCGGTCGCGCAGAAGGGTCATCCCATCCTGCAATCTGTCAAACGGAAGGATATGGCTGATATGGGGATGCAGGCCGCCGTCTTCATACCAACCAAACAGCTTTGCCAGCGAAGCTGCCACCCGTGCAGGCGCAAAGTTCAGATAACCGCCGAAATAAAGCCCGATCACTGTCAGGTTTTTCACCAGCAACAGGTTGGCTGGAATTTGCGGCACATGGCCTGACGCAAAGCCAATGGTCAGCAACCGGCCTTCGGGTTTTGTGGCGCGCAGGGCTATGTCAAAGGCCGCGCCGCCGACGGGATCATACACCACATCGACGCCGCCGAGAGATTTAAGCTGATCTTTCAGATCCGGGCTTTCGCTGTCGATGACGATATCGGCCCCAGCCGCCTTTGCCACGGCAAGCCTGTGATCGCCGCGCGCACAGGCGATGACCCGTGCCCCCATCTTTTTGCCCAGTTCAACCGCCGTCAGCCCCACACCGCCGGCGGCCCCAAGCACCAACAATGTCTCGCCCGGTTGCAGCCGGGCGCGGTGATCCAGCGCCAGATGGCTTGTGCCGTAGGCAATCTGAAAGGCAGCGGCATCAGTAAAGGACATGGACGCAGGCAGTGCCACCATGCGCGATACCGGAAAACAGCCGCTTTCCGCCAAGCCGCCCCAGCCCGCCACCACAGCCACACGCGCACCCGGCGCAGGGCCCGTTGTATCCGGCCCCAAGGCCATGACGGTTCCGGCAATTTCCATGCCGGGAATAAACGGCAACGGCGGGCGTTCCTGATACGTGCCATCTTGCATCAATAAATCGGCAAAATTCAATCCGCAGGCCGCAATGGCGATGTTTGCCTCGCCCTGTTCGGGCGTTTTAGGCGAGATATCTTTTTGCACCGCGGCAATGCCGATTTGTTCAATAGTCCAAGCGCGCATGATAGGATACTCTGTGTTGGCGGTGACTAATGGTAGTGAATGCTGTTCTTTCGGTGGGCGCAAGGCATTTGCAAATTTCTAAAATGCTAAGAAAGATTGCAAAATGCATTGCATTATGCAAAACCCGTTTAAGGCGAGCCGCCGAATTTTGAAGCGCGTTAGGGGTGAAAGATGCTGCCGCGTGACTTTTTGTTCTTCGTCTGTATAATTGGACATATCTAAAAAGACAGGTTCTGGGGGGTGATGAGTATTTTCGATGAAAAACACGCCTGAGGCGAGTTTTGGCACGAAAATTGCTTGTATCCTGTTGGGGAAGTAACAGTTGTAATGGAGATTTTAGTGATGAAGCACCCAGTGGACGCGCATGTCGGCAAACGTATCCGGCACCGCCGTTGGATGGTTGGTATGACCCAACAGCAATTGGCTGACAAAGTTGGGATTAAATTTCAACAAATTCAAAAGTATGAGACGGGGATGAACCGTGTCAGTGCATCCCGCCTTTGGGATATCGCCGAATCGCTTGGCGTGACGATCGGTTTCTTCTTTGAAGGACTCGATGATGCCCGTGAAGCGCAGAATGCCGGCGAAAATGACATCATGGCAGACCGCGAAGCCCTTGAACTGGTGCGGTCCTACTATGCGATTCCCGAAGCACAACGCCGTCGCCTGTTTGATCTGGCCCGGGTGCTAAGCGACGCTGCATAAAACTGCCCCTTGACCTGCCCCCCCCGCAGCAATTAGCGCGGCAGGGGAGGGCAAGGTTTCTTGGGGGCTGATATTGTGGAACTGACGGCAAAGGACCGCGCTGATCTGGTGGCGACTGCAGCCGAATTGGCGGATGCAGCGCGCATTGCCACTTTGGCGCATTTTCGCAGTGACGGATTGACGGCGGACACTAAGGAAACCCTTCGGTTTGACCCGGTGACGGTGGCCGACCGCTTGTCCGAACAACGCATGCGCGAGATTTTGGCACGCCGCCGCCCGGATGATGCAATTCTGGGCGAAGAATTTGGTCCCAAGACGGGCACATCGGGGCTGACATGGGTTTTAGACCCGATTGATGGCACACGCGGGTATTTGTCAGGCACGCCAACCTGGGGTGTGCTGATTTCTGTGGCGGATGCCACCGGGCCGATCTACGGCATTATCGACCAACCCTACATCGGCGAGCGATTCGAAGGCGGCTTTGGGCGGGCACAGGTTGTGGGGCCGATGGGCACAGCACCGCTGCGCTGCAGGCCAGCGCGCGCCCTGGCCGAGGCGATTTTGTTCACAACTTTTCCAGAGGTCGGCACCGCGGAGGAAGGCGCTGCCTTTCGCCGGGTCGCCCCCAAGGCGCGGTTGGTGCGCTACGGCATGGACTGCTATGCTTACGCGTTGATCGCGGCGGGGCAGATTGACCTGGTGATCGAGGCCGGATTGCAGGCCTATGACGTGCAGGCCCCGATTGCCGTGATCGAGGCCGCAGGTGGCATGGTGACCGATTGGCAGGGGCACCCGGTGCATCAGGGGGGGCAGGTTCTTGCCGCAGCCAATGCCAGCATTCATGCCGAGGCGTTGGCGCTGCTGAACGGGTAGATGAGTATTTGAGCGAAGAAAAAGCTTGGGAATTTTTGAAGTTGCGGTAGAAAAGTATTGCCGTAAGTCCTTCAGCCCCCCTTCTGTTGCGGCGCAGTTCCCATCCACCGAAGGGGGTGGAACAAGGGGAACCCATGTCTGAAATCCTGATCCGAAATGCCGATGTTGTGGTGACGATGAACGCTGCGCGCGATGAACGAAGCGTCTGCGACGTGCTGGTGCGGGGCGGTGTGATCGCCGCTGTAGGGCAGGGGTTGCAGACCACAGGTGACGTGATCGAGGCACAAGGCTGTGTGGTGACGCCGGGTTTGGTAAACACGCATCATCATTTGTACCAAACGCTGACCCGCGCGGTGCCGGGCGGACAAGATGCATTGCTGTTTGGCTGGCTGAAGACGCTGTACCCGATTTGGGCGCGCTTTGGGCCGGAGGAGATGTTTGTCTCGGCGCAGGTCGGGCTTGCCGAACTGGCGCTGTCGGGCTGCACGATGACGTCGGATCATTTGTATCTGTATCCAAACGGGGCGCGGCTGGATGATACCATCGCGGCGGCGGGCGAGGTGGGGTTGCGGTTTCATCCCACAAGGGGGGCGATGAGCATCGGCTTCTCTGCTGGCGGCCTGCCGCCTGACAGTTTGGTGGAACGCGAAGCGGCGATTTTGGAAGACAGCATTCGTGTGGTGGATGCATTTCATGATCCAGCCGATGGCGCGATGGTGCGGGTGGGGTTGGCCCCCTGTTCGCCATTTTCCGTTTCGCGCGATCTGATGCGAGAGGCGGCACTTTTGGCGCGTGATAAAGGCGTGATGCTGCACACCCATTTGGGCGAGAATGACGAGGATATTGCCTATTCCCTTGGCACTTTTGGCTGCCGTCCGGGCGAGTATGCGGAAAGTTTGGGCTGGGTGGGCGATGACGTTTGGCACGCGCATTGCGTCAAGCTGAATAGGTCGGAAATTGATCTTTTTGCCCGCACCGGCACCGGGGTTTCGCATTGCCCCTGTTCGAATTGTAGACTTGGGTCGGGGATAGCCCCCATCCGCGCGATGCGGGACGCGGGGGTGAAAGTGGGCTTGGGCGTTGATGGATCGGCCAGCAACGATGCGGGAAATCTGGTGTCCGAGGCCCGCCAAGCCATGCTGTTGCAACGGGTGGCAAACGGGGCGGATGCGATGTCTGCGCGTGAGGCGTTGGAGATTGCCACGCTGGGCGGCGCGCGGGTTTTGGGCCGGGGTGATTGCGGGTCGATCGAGGTCGGCAAGCGGGCGGATATCGCGGTGTGGGATATGTCTGGGGTTGAGGCGGCAGGGTCGTGGGACCGGGTGGCGCTGCTGCTGGCGGGACCAATGAGAGTTCGGGATTTGCTTATTGAGGGGCGACAGGTGGTGCGTTCAGGCCATATGGTGACGATTGACCTGCCCTTGGTGGTGGAACGCCAGAACCGTCTGGCGCGGGCCTTGATGGGGTGATAATTGAGGGGGAAGTCACTGGCGAAGGGTAAAGCTTATGTCACACAACTATGAAACCCAGCGCCGGGAAACCTATGCCACCTTCAAGAACATCCAAGGCGTGAAACTGCCAAAAACGGCGGTGGTTGATTTCATCTTTTTCATTGAAGAGCTGGATGCGAATTGGGCGTCATTGGAAAAAGCGCTGCAAGCCGAAGGCTTTAGCACCAAGCGGCTGGGCGACAAGGAAACCCTGATCGCCAGTTTTGGGCCAATTGCTGTGACACCGGCGGAAATTTGGCAGCATGAACGCACGGCAACTGGCATAGCGTTAAAGCATGATTTTTACCCGGATGGGTGGGAATTGGCGGATTGATCACCGCAGCTTTCCGCCCACCCAAACCGCCTTTACTGCCCGGTCATCGCCCATCATGATCGTCGGGAATATCGCTTGCCAAATGTCATCCGCGCGGCGCGTGGCCTGTTCGATGGCGGGGGTTGAGGCCATGTCGATCACCACCAAATCCGCCTCCATCCCCGGCGCGATGTTGCCGATTTGACCCTCGGCAAGCAATGCGCGGGCAGAGCCGACGGTGGCCAGCCACCACAGCTGCGCCGGGTGCAGCGCGTGGCCCCGCAGTTGGGCCACCTCATAGGCGGCGGCCATGGTGCGCAGCATCGAAAACGACGATCCGCCGCCGGTATCGGTGGCAAGACCGACGCGCAAATGACGGGCAAGGCCCATATCAAACAAGCCAGACCCGATAAAGGTGTTGGACGTCGGGCAATGCACCAAACTTGCCCCCGCCTCAACCAGCCGGTCCTTTTCGCGCTGCGTCAGATGGATGGCGTGGCCGTACACAGCGCCTTCCCGCAACAGGCCTTGCGCTTCATAGGTATCAAGATAATCACGGGCTTGCGGGAACAGATCGCGCACCCAAGCGATTTCGTCGTGCTGTTCCGAAAGATGCGTTTGCATCAGGCAGTCGGGGTACTCACGCCAGAGCGCCCCCAAAGCCGCCAGTTGTTCGGGTGTCGATGTCGGCGAAAAGCGCGGGGTTATGACGTAGGACAGGCGGTCCACTCCGTGCCATTTTTGCAGCAGAGCCTTGCTGTCATCGTAGGCACTTTGTGGCGTGTCGCGTAAGGCTTCGGGGGCGTTGCGGTCCATGCAGGTTTTGCCGGTATAGGCCCGCAGGCCACGGCTTTGGGCGGCGGTAAAAAATGCGTCCACAGACGCCGGATGAATGGTGCCATAGCTGCACATCGACGTGGTGCCATTGACTAGGGCCAGATCAAGGTAACGATTGGCGATGTCTTCGGCATAAGCAGGGTCGGCAAAGCGCATCTCTTCGGGGAAGGTGTAAGTGTTCAGCCAATCAATCAACCGCTTGCCCCAGGATGCGATGATCGCGGTTTGCGGGTAATGCACATGCGCGTCGATGAACCCGGCGGAAATAAGCGCCCGCCCGTAATCTGTCACGCGTGCTGCCGGATGACGGCTGCGAAGGCCCGCGCCATCCCCCACCGCAACAATATGGCCGCGGTCCAGCAAGACGCCTCCCTGTTCCCAATGGCGTGCGGCGGATGGCCCGATAAGAAACGGATCGCCGTCAAAGGATAGAACCTGCCCCAGTACCAGATCGGCCATTTTGGTTGCCTTTTCCCCACAATTCACCTGATCCTAAAGGCTTTTGGTTGCGACGTAAATTTGCCTGTCCCCTCTGTTTGTTTGAAACAGCTTGCCCTAGACATGGGGTAATCGCCGATAGGGCCGGAAAGCTGCATCCATGACCATCGACATCGTGAAAGCCGACGCCCGCAAAACCGCTTTTGCCCTGCGCAAACTTGCCTTTGCCTCGGGGCAGGGCAGGGCGGCAGAATTGCTGGCGGATTTTCTGGCACCGCACCGGATGCGCGCCCTGTCCGGTTATATGCCGATGCGCACGGAAATTGATCCTTTGCCTGCCATGTCCGCCCACCAAGGCCCGGTGTCTGTGCCGGTGATCATGGGCAAAGGGCAAGCTTTGAAGTTTCGCGAATGGTCGCCCGGTTGCGCCATGGTGCCCGGTGAATTTGGCGCTTTTATCCCGGCAGAGGGCGCGTGGATCGAGCCTGAGGTGCTGATCGTGCCGCTGCTTGCGTTCGATGCGCGCGGCTACCGCCTAGGTTATGGCGGTGGGTTTTATGACCGCACTTTGCAGGCGTTGCGCGCCAAGCGGCCAACGCTGGCCATTGGATTTGCGTTCTCGGCACAGGAAGTGGCACAGGTGCCGATTGATGAGAATGATCAGCGGCTTGATGCGATCATCACCGAACAGGGCGTGGTTTCCCTTTAGCTTCCTTTTCGCCGAGACGCGTGCTCGCTTCGCGCAGCGTCGCGACGGCGTGCTTGCCGAGCGCGACGTGGCCGAGCAGCCGCGGCGCCCCGCCCTGCTCGACGACCATCCCGAGGTCT
>JANOFE010000263.1:0-16663 GCA_031413495.1 Pseudorhodobacter sp.
GGCCTGCGCAGCATGTGGCGGATGAACAGCCCGTGCCAGGCCAGTTCTGTCACCACCCGCACATCCAGGCGGTGCGCCGGGTCCGCGCCTGCGTACAAATCCTGCACAAAGGCAGTGCCACCCTGCAAATGCGCCAGCATATCGGCATGCAGCAGATCAAAGCCCGCAGGCGTCATTGCCGCGTTGGCATCCCACCAGATGTTGTCTTCCACCGACGCCGTGCGCACGATGTGCTTGTCCTTGGGCGAGCGGCCCGTATGGCTGCCGGTGGACACCAAAAATGCGCCGCCGCGCCCCAGCGTGCCTTCGCCGCGTGCCAGCGCCGCCTCGATCAGCGCAGGCTCTGAATAGTTGTAATAGATATGCCCCAGCCCGCTGATCCCCTGATGGTCTAATGTGTGATTTGGGTTCACGCGTCCAATGGTCATGCTGTAAGCTCCTATGCCGCAAAGGGGCGGCTACTACTGCGCTACAAAACAGCATCCAGGCCTGTGGATGCCGTGGGATGACGGGATCATCACCCCTAACATGGCTATAACATGGCGATTTCCCGCGCCCATAGCGCCGATGTGGTTCGTTAGCGCAACCATGCAAAGGTTAGCGCAACCATTTGGCGAGCGCCCCGCCTTGCTGCGGTCATTTCGACCACCTTGCGGCGAAACTGCGGCAAATTAGTCAAATATTCGACAGTATTGGATGCTTAGTCAGATGATTGGTGGGGTGATTCGCAGTAAAGAGTTGATTCTGGTGTTCGGAACCATGATCATCCCGCGAAAAAGCAGACAATAAAAACGAGCATAAAAGGATACAGCGCATGTCACGGATCGCCCTTGTGGACGACGACCGGAATATTCTGACGTCAGTTGCAATGACTTTGGAAGCCGAGGGATTTGAAGTCGAAACCTATAACGACGGACAATCCGCCCTAGACGCCTTTAACCGCCGCCTGCCTGATATGGCCGTGCTGGACATCAAGATGCCCCGGATGGACGGGATGGATCTGTTGCAACGCCTGCGGCAGAAAACCTCGATGCCGGTGATCTTTCTGACATCGAAAGATGATGAGATTGACGAAGTGCTTGGCCTGCGTATGGGGGCCGATGATTACGTCAAAAAGCCGTTCTCGCAGCGCCTGTTGGTCGAACGTATCCGCACCCTGCTGCGCCGCCAAGAAGCGATTGCCAGCGGCGAAGTGGCCGTCACCGAAGAAACCAAGATCATGGAACGCGGTGCCCTTTCGATGGATCCCTTGCGCCATTCGGTCACCTGGAAGGGTCTGGAAGTATCTTTGACCGTCACCGAGTTTCTGCTGCTGCAGGCCCTTGCTCAGCGCCCCGGTTTTGTGAAAAGCCGTGATCAGTTGATGGATGTGGCCTATGACGATCAGGTCTATGTGGATGACCGCACCATCGACAGCCATATCAAACGTCTGCGCAAGAAAATGCGCATGGTCGATGATAATTTCACCGCTATCGAAACACTGTACGGAATCGGCTATCGTTACAACGAAGAGTGACTGTTAAGAATGTCTGCAGGCTTGGCTATTTGGTGAACTATGACTGCAGCTCCCCGTATTGCAATGGATGATGTGCGTCGCAAGAAAACTGGCGATGTGCTGTTGGGTGAAGACTGGATTTCACCCGATGCTTATGGCGACCCGGCCCTGCGCTCTGCGCGGGGCAGCCGGGGTATCGTTGCGCTGAATCGGTCACCGCTCGCGCGCAAGATTATCATCTTCAATCTGATGGCCTTAGTAATTCTTGTGGTCGGCGTACTATTCCTGAATCCGTTCCGGGACAGTCTTGTGCTGCAGCGCGAAGACGGGCTTGTTGCCGAAGCGCGTCTGGTTGCCGATATATTTGAAGCGCGCATGCCGGTTAGCGGCAGCGTTGATCTGGCGGCGGGAAATGGGTCTGCGGTGCGCCAAACGCTTGATGTCATTGATTTGGGGTCAGGGGTCGAGGTTTTTGTGTTCGACACCAAAGGCACGGTCTTGGCCACGGCGATTGGCACCGCAAAATCAGTGACGGCATCGGCACGGTCTGGCAAATCCACCATCATCACCGATTTTCTGAATGGGGTCTGGGAAACCGTGTCGGGGGTGCTGTCTTCTGGCACTAACCCCGCTGGCAAGGTTAACGGCGAAGCCATGGCGCGCGGATTGTTGGATCAGGCGCGCGCAGGCGACACCGCCATAAATACCGGGCGCGGGTCCGATGGTGGCGCGGTGTTTTCCGTGGCAACCCCGATCCTGCGCGGCGGTGAGGTTTTGGGTGTAATCGCGCTGACATCGGCCGAAGGCGAAATTGACGGCCTTGTGCGCTATGAACGCGAACAGATCTTGCAGATGTTTGTGATTGCTTTGTTGGTGTCGATCGGCCTTAGCCTTGTTCTGGCATCGACCATTGCCAACCCGCTGTCTGATCTGGCCGCCGCCGCCGAATTGGGCCGTGACCGCGATGCGCGCAAAATGGCCCCCGGCCGCGTGCGCATTCCCGATCTGGCCGCACGGCCCGATGAAATCGGCAGGCTTTCTGTCGCCATGCGCGGCATGGTTGCAGCCCTTTATGACCGCATTGATGCGAATGAACAATTTGCCGCCGACGTGGCGCATGAAATCAAAAACCCGCTGGCCAGCCTGCGGTCTGCGGTCGGCACCATGCGGGTGGCCAAACGCGAAGATCAGCGGGATAAACTGCTGGACGTGATCGAACATGACGTGCGCCGCCTTGACCGTCTGGTCAGCGATATTTCCAACGCCTCCCGCCTTGACAGTGAACTGGTCAAGGAAGAGGAAGAAGAATTCAGCCTGATGAATACCCTGTCCAACCTCAGTGAATATCTGGGCAAGCAGGCGGGTGAAAAGGGCGTTGATTTCATCATTGATCTGCCCAATGACGCGATCAACATTCACGGTCTTGAAGCCCGTCTTGCACAGGTGTTTGTAAACCTGATCACCAATGCGGTATCGTTTTGCGAAAGCGGCGATGCCGTGCGGGTCTGGGCGCGCAGGCGTGAAAACCGCGTGCTGGTGGTGATCGAAGACACCGGCCCCGGCATTCCCGAACAGGCGCTGACCAAGGTGTTCAAGCGGTTTTATTCCGAACGCCCCGAGGGCCAGTTTGGCAACCATTCCGGCCTTGGCCTTGCCATATCAAAGCAAATCGTTGAGGCGCATGGCGGCGTGATCTGGGCCGAAAACATCCGCCCCACCAATGCTGACATCACATCAGAACCGCTTGGCGCGCGCTTTGTGGTTGGTTTGCCGATCTGATGCCGCCGCTTGCGGTGACACAAGACACCGTACATGCCACCTGCGTGGCAATTGCCAAACGCGGATTGCTGATCCTTGGCCCGTCGGGGTCTGGCAAATCTGCGCTGGGGCTGGCGCTGATGGCGCTGGGTGCCAAACTGGTATCGGATGATCGCACCAGCCTTACCAACAAAGCGGGCATGCTTGTTGCCAGATGCCCGCCAAACATTCGCGGGATGATCGAGGCGCGCGGCCTTGGCCTGATCCGTGCTGACACTGCCCCCTCTGCCCGCATCGCCCTTGTCGTTGACCTTGGGCAAACGGAATCGGACCGCCTGCCACCGCAGCGCTACACATCCCTGTGTGGTGTCACCTGCGCCCTTGTCCTTGGTCAACAAACGCCCCATTTCCCATCGTTCCTGCTGGCCTATATGATGGGCGGACGGCAGGCATGACGGTGACGCGGAAATGACCACCTTGCAGCAAATTTCTGAACACCAACTGGGTCCAGAACATCAAATTGTTCTGGTCACCGGCCCGTCAGGTGCTGGCAAATCGACGGCCATCCACGCGATGGAAGATCTGGGGTTCGAGGTTATTGATAACCTTCCCCTCAGCCTGGTTCCCCGCCTGCTGGATGGGCCGCCGTTAGGCCGCCGCATCGCGCTGGTGCTGGATGTGCGCAACCGCGATTTCAACACCACGTCGCTGATCGAATTGATAGACACCCTGACCCGCGATCCGGCGGTGGCACTGGAGGTGCTGTATCTCGATTGTGCCCCCGGCGAGCTGATCCGCCGTTATTCAGAAACCCGGCGCAGGCACCCGCTTGCGCCAGCAGAAACGCCCGATTTGGGGATCGAGCGGGAAATTGATCTGCTGGTCCCGATCCGGGCGCGCGCAGACCACCTGATTGAAACAACGGATATGTCGCCGCATGATCTGAAAGCAGAGATTGCCCAATGGTTTGACCAAAGCCGTGCCGCAGCACTTGCTGTGTCGGTGCAATCATTCAGCTATAAACGCGGGGTGCCGCGCGGCGTTGACATGATTTTTGATTGCCGTTTTCTGCGCAACCCGCATTGGGATGCATCGCTGCGCCACAAGGATGGCCGCGACGGCGACGTGTTGGCGCATATTGCCGAAGATCCGCGCTTTGCACCTTTCTACGAAAAGCTTCTGGACCTGATCACGCTTTTGTTGCCGGCGCACCGCGATGAAGGCAAAGCGCATCTGACGATTGGCTTTGGCTGCACCGGCGGGCAACACAGATCGGTTGCCGTTGCGGAATTATTGGCCAAAGACCTTGCGAATGCAGGCTGGCCAGTGTCAAAACGACACCGGGAACTGGAACGCAAGGCAGCATCGACGCTGCCTGACGCATCAAAGGTATTGCAGGCTTGATCGGTATCGTGATTGTCGCACATGGGGGCCTGGCGCGGGAATATCTTTCCGCCGTCGAACATGTTGTCGGCAAACAACAAGGCATGCTCGCCATCGCCATCGAAGACGATTGTAACCGTGCCAACAAACAGGCCGAGATTTGCACTGCGGCGGATTCCGTTGATCAGGGCGATGGCGTAGTCATGGTCACCGATATGTTTGGTGGATCGCCCTCAAATTTATCCTTGATGGCCTGTGCCGGTGTGGGGCGGCGCATTCTTTACGGGGCGAATCTGCCGATGTTGGTCAAATTGGCAAAATCGCGTGACATGGCCGTGACCGATGCCGTGGCAGCCGCCCTTGATGCGGGCCGCAAATACATCAACAGCATTGATCTTGGCGGCGGAGCGTGACCGGATGACGACACAGACCCTGCGCATCATCAACGAAAAGGGCCTGCATGCCCGCGCATCGGCCAAGTTTGTCGAAGTGGTGGAAGCGCATGATGCCGAGGCGCAAGTGCGCAAGGATGGGCTGTCCGTCGCCGGAGATTCCATCATGGGCCTTTTGATGTTGGCAGCTTCGCGTGGAACCTCTATTGAGGTGCAAACAAGCGGGCCACAAGCAGCGGCACTTGCCGTGGCGCTTGATGCGTTGGTAGCCAACCGTTTTGGGGAAGACTACTGAACGCGATTTTATAGGAAGGCGGACACTTAGTGACCGACATGCCAAACCTTAAACGCGTCGCAACGGCAAAGGCAGGCACCCCGTCCGCCGCGCGCAAGTATGATATGCGCAGGCTGTCTTATGCGGGCACTTTCAGCAATCCCTTCAAGGCAGGCACCATCCGTACCATCGAATGGCTGACGGCCAAGGTGCAGCTGTTGGTGCTGATCCGGTCGTTTGAGAAATCCGGCGCGCCGTTCGGATCACCGTTCTGGCCCAAAGCCATCCGGCACATGGGCATCCGCATTGATACGCCTGCGGAAGAAATCGCCCGTATCCCCAAAACCGGGCCGGTTGTCGTGGTGGCCAACCATCCGCATGGCCTTGTCGATGGCATGATCATGGCTGAAATGATCAACCGCGTGCGGTCAGATTTTCGCATTCTGACCCGGTCTTTGCTGACGGGCATCCCCGAGGTTGCCGAATTCATGATCCCGGTCCCGTTTCCGCACGAAGAAAATTCGCGCGAACTTGGGCTGGAAATGCGCAATCTGACCATGGAACACCTCAAGAATGGCGGCGTGATCATCTTATTCCCTGCGGGCAAGGTTGCCACCACCCCCGGTTGGTACGGCCCCGCGATCGAGGCGGAATGGAATGTGTTCACCCATAAGATGATCCAACGATCCGGTGCCACAATCCTGCCCATCCACTTCACCGGCCGCAATTCGCGCACCTACCAGATTGCCAATCGCCTGTCGGCAACCCTGCGGCAGGGCCTTTTGCTGTATGAAATCAAGCGCGCCCTGTTCAAACCGCAACGCCCGCATATCGGCGAGCCGTTGTCGGCTGACGTGCTGAAAGACTGGGAAGGCAACCCGCGCGGGTTCCTCGCCTGGCTGCGCGAACACACCTTGGCATTGGGGAAATAACCCCTACCGCGTCGGAACTGGCACCTCGCCCCGGTAATCATAAAACCCGCGCTGGGTTTTGCGCCCCAACCAGCCCGCTTCGACATATTTCGTGAGCAACGGGCAGGGCCGGTATTTGGTATCGGCCAGCCCTTCGTGCAACACGTTCATGATGGAAAGACAGGTATCCAGCCCAATAAAATCCGCCAATTCCAGCGGCCCCATCGGATGATTGGCCCCCAGCTTCATCGATTCGTCGATGCTCTTGACCGATCCTACCCCTTCATACAGCGTATAGACCGCCTCGTTGATCATCGGCATCAGGATGCGGTTCACGATAAAGGCAGGAAAATCTTCGGAACTGGACGCAGTTTTGCCAAGCCGTTCTACCACCGCCAAACAGCTATCAAACGTGTCCTTGTCGGTCGCAATGCCGCGGATCAATTCCACCAACTGCATCACCGGAACCGGGTTCATAAAGTGAAACCCCATGAACTTTTCCGGCCTGTCGGTGCGGCTGGCCAACCGGGTGATCGAAATGGACGAGGTGTTCGATGTCAAAATCGTGCCGGGTTTCAGGTGCGGCTGCAGATCCTCAAATATCGCCTGCTTCACGGTTTCGCGTTCCGTCGCGGCTTCGATGATCAGATCGCATTGGCCTAAATCAGCCAGCTTTAGGGTGGTTTTGATATGTGACAGCGCCTTTGCCTTGGCTTCGGCCGTCACCTTGCCGCGCGAAACCTGACGTTCGATATTGCGGTCAATCAACGCCACCGCCTTTGCCAAACCGTCCGCCGAGATATCCGTCATCAAAATATCAAACCCGGCCAGTGCGAATACATGTGCAATGCCGCTGCCCATTTGCCCTGCGCCCACCACGCCCACATGTTGAATGTCCATCACGCCACTCCTGTTTTCGCAAATCGCGCCGAACCATAGTCGCCGTGCGGTGCAGGGCGCAAGGCATGCACTTGCTTAAAATTCGGCGTGAATTAGCGCTTTAGCCTTTTGGCAAGGAAATGCAGCCAGTCTTGGATTTGGGTGTAGATAGATCTGGGTGGTCTTATGGCTTTTGCTTTTCAGGGCGCTGCGGCGCTTGACTATTCGGTATGCCGCTATGGCGCATCGAAGGTGCAATTTCGCGGCCCGCGCTGTGATTTATCGGGGGCCTATGTCGCCTGTCTGGGCGGCACCGAAACCTTTGGCAAATTCGTGCCAGATCCCTATCCGGCTTTGGTGCAGGGCAGGCTTGGCGCGCCTGTTGCCAATCTTGGCTGCGTCAACGCCGGGGTCGACGTGTTTCTGAACGAACCTGCGATTGCCGATGTGGCCGCCGGGGCAAAGGTGACAGTGTTGCAAATCTTGGGCGCACAGAACCTGTCCAACCGCTTTTACACGGTGCATCCGCGCCGCAATGACCGGTTTGTTCATGCGTCATCGGGGCTAAAGGCGCTGTACCGCGACATTGATTTTACCGAATTTCACTTTACCCGTCACCTGCTGGGCGCATTGGCCCGCAAATCGCCTGACCGTTTTGAAATCGTGGCCGACGAATTGCGCACAGCGTGGCTGTCGCGGATGAAGTTGTTGCTGGCCCGGCTGTCCAGCCAAACTTTGCTGCTTTGGGTCGCCAACCACACCCCGCCGAACCGGGCTGAAACGGCGTCGCTGCAGCAGGATCCTTTGCTGGTTGATACCGAATTGCTGGCCGCCATCCGCCCCTATGCGACGGATTATCTGCAGGTGGTAGGCTCGCCCATTGCGCAGTTAAATGGCCTGCGCGGCATGGCATTCAATGAATTTGACCGCCCCGCCGCCGCCGAGGTTCTTGGCCCCGCTGTTCATCATGAGGTGGCACAAGCGATGGCCCCGGTGTTGCGTGCGATGATTTAATGCAAACGGGCGCATCAGGGATGCGCCCGTTTCGTAGGGTGCGCATTCATTGCGCACCGCCACCAATTCACAATTTCTCAATCAACTCCGGCACGGCGACAAACAAATCTGCCACAAGCCCATAATCCGCCACCTGAAAAATCGGCGCGTCCTCATCTTTGTTGATGGCGACAATCACCTTGCTGTCCTTCATGCCCGCCAGATGCTGGATAGCACCCGAAATGCCAATGGCAACATACAGGTCTGGCGCCACCACTTTGCCCGTTTGCCCCACTTGCCAGTCATTGGGCGCATAGCCACTGTCCACCGCCGCGCGCGATGCACCAACAGCTGCGTTCAGCTTGTCCGCCAGCTTTTCGATCAGTGCAAAATCGGCCTGTGATCCCACGCCGCGCCCGCCCGATACAACCACACCTGCCGAGGTCAGCTCTGGCCGGTCAGACGACGCAACCTTATCTTCGACCCAAGCAGACAAGCTGCCATCGGCCTCGGTCGCGATCTTTTCAACCGCCGCTTTGCCGCCGGTGCCAACCCCGGTAAACGTCGCCGTCCGCACGGTCAGCACCTTTTTCTCATCGCCAGACTTTACCGTCTGAATGGCATTGCCCGCATAAATCGGGCGCTCGAACGTCGATGCATCAACCACGCCAATGGCATCCGAAATCACCATCACATCCAACAGCGCCGCCACCCGTGGCATGACACTTTTCGCGTAAGACGTGGATGCCGCAACGATATGCTCATACGGCCCGGCAAGCGATACGACCAGCGCTGCTGTCGGTTCTGACATCGCATGGCAATAGACATGCGCATCGGCGAACAAAACCTTGGATACCCCGTCCAACCCCGCCGCCTCGGCCGCCGCGGCATCCCCGCCCGTGCCCGCGATCAGAACCGTCACATCGCCAAGGCTTTTCACCGCCGCAAGCGTTTTCGCGGTGGAATCAGTGGCCAAATGCCCATCCACTACCTCTGCAAGCAAAAGAACGGCCATCAGATTACCCCCGCTTCGTCTTTAAGTTTCGCAATCAATTCGGCAACCGATGCTACCTTAACGCCGGACTTGCGGCCCGCAGGTTCCACCGTTTTCAGAACCGACAACCGCGCGCTAACATCCACCCCGTAATCGGCGGGCGTCTTCATTGCCATCGGTTTGGCTTTCGCTTTCATGATGTTTGGCAAGCTCGCATAGCGCGGCTCGTTCAGCCGCAAATCTACCGTCACAATCGTGGGCATTTTCACGCGGATGGTCTGCAAACCGCCGTCCACTTCGCGCGTCACCAGCGCATGGTCGCCCTCGACCGCCAACTCGCTGCAGAAGGTCGCCTGTGACCAGCCCAGCAGCGCCGACAGCATCTGCCCCGTCGCATTCATATCATTATCAATGGCTTGCTTGCCGCACAGCACAATACCGGGGGCTTCTTCGCGCACCACGGCCGCCAGCAACTTTGCCACAGCCAACGGTTCGATATCGACATGCACGTTGTCGGTTGCCTCAATCAAAATCGCGCGGTCGGCCCCCATTGCCAGCGCCGTGCGCAGTGTTTCCTGGCTTTGCTTCACGCCGATGGAAACCACGATCACCTCGGTCGCAACACCCGCCTCGCGCAGCCGGATCGCCTGTTCAACGGCAATCTCGTCAAACGGGTTCATCGACATTTTTACGTTGGCCAGATCAACCCCCGTGCCATCCGCTTTGACGCGAACCTTCACGTTGTAATCAATCACCCGCTTTACAGGCACCAAAACCTTCATAGCAAAGCACTCCTTCAACGCTGGCCCAACAGGCCCACAAGATTTGATCGGTGTTAGCCCGAACAACAGGCACAATACAGACCAAAACCGACCAAACTGCGTGGCACGACGTCGCGTTTTGGTATGCGCGTCAGGTGCGCGTCAGCCCCGGCACCCATAGCACATCATCCTTGCCGTCATTATTCGCAATCCGCCCCGCCACGAAAAACCAATCCGACAAGCGGTTCAGGTATTTCACTGCCTCTTGGTTGATCTCTTCCATCGTGGCCAGTTCCACGGTCAACCGCTCTGCCCGCCTGCTAACGGTTCGGCACAGATGCAATTGCGCCGAAAGCGGCGTGCCCCCTGGCAAAATGAAACTGCGCAAGGGCGTAAGCCGCGCATTCATCACGTCAATTTCGCCCTCCAGCCGCAAAACTTGGGCCTCAATAATCCGCAGCGGCACATAGCCCGCCTCGTGGTCCCGCGCCATATCGGGGCGGCACA
The DNA here is from genome assembly GCA_031413495.1 of Pseudorhodobacter sp. Lineage (GTDB taxonomy): Bacteria > Pseudomonadota > Alphaproteobacteria > Rhodobacterales > Rhodobacteraceae > JACMNW01. The sequence goes on from JANOFE010000263.1 coordinate 10,348, forward strand.
GATCAGCCCCCAGATCAAACAGATCGTTCTGTATCCGCTGCAACGCCGCGTCCATATCGCCGCCGGAATGTTGACGTGCCAACCCGACTGTCGCGTTCGTCTCATCTACCGTGCCATAAGCAGACACCCGCAAGGAATGCTTTGCCACACGCGCGCCATTGCCAAGCGCCGTTTCCCCCGCATCACCTGTTTTCGTATAAATCTTCGATAGAACGACCATCAATTCCCGCCCCCAATTATCCGCCGCGTGACCGCAGCCACGCAAACCCTACGATCAACAGCACGGCAAAACCTTGCGCATAAATCCGGTAGCGCATCAGTTTATTTGCATTGCGCTTGTTGAACTCGCCGCCTTTGGCAAAGCTGCCAATGCCGATCATCAAAATCACCAGCACCGCGAATACCGCAAGTGCAGCTACAACAAATAACGGATCTTTCCACATGGCTTTTCCCCCTTGGCTATGCTCTTATGTAACTCATGCGGCCCAAAAGGCGACACCATCCGGCGTTGCACTAAAATTTTTCGTACGAAAAATTTTTGCCCCTCACCCCCGCCGGATCATCCAATCCAAGCCTGCGGTTGGCAGAAAGCGCCGTGCGATATTCATCATATATGTGACCTTCGTCACGAAATACCGCGCCTTTGGCCGGGGGCTTTCCAGCGCATGGATCAGCTTTGCCGTCACCGCCGACGCAGGCAATTCAAACCGGTCCGGCCCACGCGCCTCGTATAGCCGCGCCAGCAATCCTTCATATTCTGCCGCCCGTGCAGACCCTTTCCAATCTATCCACTTCTCAAAATGCGGGATCGAGTTTTTGCGGATGCTCGATGTGATCGGCCCCGGCTCGATCAGGATCACCCTGATCCCCGTGCCCTCCATCTCAAGGCGCAAGACATCCGTCAGCCCCTCCATCGCGTATTTCGTCGCCACATAGGCCCCGCGCCATTTCATCGGCACCAATCCCAGCACGGATGAGCAATTCACAATCCGCCCCGCCCTTTGCGCCCGCATCATCGGGATCACCTGCCGGGTAAGCGCATGATAGCCAAACAGATTGACTTCAAAAATCTCGCGCAGCGCATCTGTTGGCAGGTCTTCCACAGCACCGGGGCAACCATGCGCCCCATTGTTGAAAAGCGCGTCCAGCCGCCCGCCGGTACGGGTTTTCACCTCGGCCACCGCCGCCGCAATGCTGGCGCTATCGGCGTAATCCAGAACGAAACTTTCCAGCCCCAAACCCCGCAGCCGTGCAGCATCCGCCTCTTGCCGACAGGTCGCAAACACCCGCCAACCCCGTGCCGCCAAGCCCTGTGCTGCATCAAACCCGATGCCCGATGAACAGCCCGTAATCAGAATGCTGCGCGCTGTCATGCCTGTGCCTCGCCTATTGACAGCGCCTTACCTAGGCGATTGCACACGCCACGCAAACCCAAAAAACCAAATGCCCTTAAACAAGGGATTGATAGGCCAAAGACCGGCAAAAGGCCGCTTTGCGGACAGAGCCGTCGTTCTGCGATATTACCTGCAAAGGGCAGTGCTTGTAATTGTATTGCAAATCTCAAAATTGTGCATTTGCCGTTTTGGCAGTGCCAGCTATCGCGATCAAGCCATGTCCAGATGCAGAGTCGACCGCCATAGACGGTCCGTTCACCCATGTCTGCTGCGATGCCCGATCTGATAGAAATTGCCGGTGCGGGTGGCAAGATACGGGGCCAGCGGAATGTCTTCTTGTTTGAGGAAGCCATGGGCAGGCAGTTTGCCATCACGGACCATCTCAATCACGGCGACGACCGAGGCTGATGTTGTCCATGCAATCGCGGTTCTGGATTTACATGCGATATCAAGTGGGTAATAGGCGCGCACGAACTCTTTGCGGCGGAGTTGTCCGTTCACCCAACCCTCTGCCGCGACGTGAACATAGACCACATCTTCGTCAACCGGGGGTTTGGCGTTGGTCAGAATCCGGCCCGCCTCGGCCCGGTTTTCGCGCATCAGCAGTTCGTGGAAAAAGAAGTTCATCAGTGCCATATGGCCGGGGTAGCGCATAGTTTTGTAGTCGAGGTTTTCGATCACGCCTGCATAGGTTTCGCACATGGTGCCAAGGCCGCCCGAGGTGGTAAAGGCTTCCAGCTGCATGCCGTCGATATAAATCGTCTCCAGCCATTCCATTGCGGAGACGGTTTTCAGGGTGCCTTCCTCGATAACCTCACAATCGTTCAGGTATTCATTGACCACCCCTTCGGGCGACCAGTTGAAGGCGTAGCCCAGCAACCCTGTGGGGTTTTGCGGCAACGCGCCGACCCGCAGGCGGATGGAGCGGACTTTGTCGAATTGGGCGGCAAGATCAGCCGCCACAATGCCGACAAACCCGGGGGCAAGGCCGCATTGTGGGGCCATCAGGCCTTTGGATGTTTTGGCCAGTTCGCGGATGTGGCGCGTGGTGGGCACGTCTTCGGTCAGGTCGAAATAATGCAGGCCAAGGGCGTGGGCTGCCGTGCTGACCCCGATGTTGACGTGGTAAGGCAGGCAAGACAGCACGGCATCTTGGCCTTTCAATACGTCCGCAAGGCCCCCAATGTTGGTCAGATCGGCGGTGCGGGTGGTAAAGGGGGCTTTCACTTCGCGGCTGTCAATGCCTGTGACGGTAAAGCCCGCATCAACCAGCAGTTCGGCAGCGAGGTGGCCGACTTTGCCAAGGCCAAGGACGGCGATTTTGTTCAGTGCCATGTGTTGGCCTCCGGTATGCGGGATGATATTTGATGGCCCTGTCGCGTTAATCTGGGCCAGAGGACCGCCTGACGCAGGCTCCGGTGGAGCCTGCATCGGTCCGATTGCCCAAAAGCCGAACGGCGTTGGGCAAGGGATGTGCGGCTTGGTGCGATGGTGATTATCAGGCCGCGACTGCCCGGGCTGGCGCGCGAGGCGAGCCTGCCCCGGCCGGGCAGGCTCGGGCTGATTTGACGCGTCTCAAATCCGCCAAAACGGAGGTGGGTATCGGGCTTCATCGCGTCTTAAAAATCAAACTTCACGCCCTGCGCCAGCGGCAGGTGTGCAGAATAGTTCACGGTGTTGGTCTGGCGGCGCATATAGCCTTTCCACGCGTCGGACCCGCTTTCGCGGCCACCGCCGGTTTCCTTTTCGCCACCAAAGGCACCGCCGATTTCGGCACCAGACGGGCCGATGTTGACGTTAGCGATGCCGCAGTCAGAGCCGGAGGAGCCAAGGAATGCGCCCGCTTCGCGCATATCAAGCGTGAAGATGCAGGACGACAGGCCTTGCGGGACATCGTTTTGCAGATGGATCGCCTCTTCCAGCGTGTCATAGCCCAGCACATAGAGGATCGGCGCGAAGGTTTCGGTTTTGACGGTGGCGGATTGTGCGGGCATTTCAACCAGTGCGGGGGCGATGTAAGCACCGCCTTGGGGGACGCCTTGGGTGACAGGTTGGCCGCCGTGGACTTTGCCGCCTTCAGCCTTTGCTGCTGTAAGTGCTGCCGTCATCCGGTCGCGCGAGGCGTGGTCAACCAATGGGCCGATCAAGGTTGTGGCGTGGCGCGGGTCGCCAATGGGCAGGCTGGCATAGGCTTTGGCCAGTTTGGCCACGAGGTCAGCCTTGATCGAATTATGCGCAATCAGGCGACGCAGGGTGGTGCAACGCTGACCAGCCGTGCCGACAGCCGAAAACACAATCGCGCGCACGGCCATATCCATATCGGCGGAGGGGGCCACGATCATGGCGTTATTGCCGCCAAGCTCCAAGATCGAGCGGCCAAAGCGGTTGGCGACTTTTGGCCCGACGATAGACCCCATGCGGGTTGATCCGGTGGCGGACACCACGGGGATGTCTTTTGAATTGACAAGCGCCTCGCCAATTGCAGGGCCGCCGATGACCAGTTGCACAAGTCCCGCAGGCGCATCGCCAAAGCGGGCAAGGGCGCGGTCCATGATTTTCATACAGGCAAGCGCGGTGAGCGGGGTTTTCTCGGACGGTTTCCAGATCACCGGGTTGCCGCAGACAAGCGCCAAGGCGGCGTTCCACGACCAGACGGCGACGGGGAAGTTGAAGGCGGAAATGATGGCGCAGGTGCCCAAGGGATGCCAGCTTTCCATCATCCGGTGGCCGGGGCGTTCGGACGCGATGGTGAGGCCATAAATCTGGCGTGACAGGCCGACCGCGAAATCGCAGATGTCGATCATTTCCTGCACTTCGCCAAGCCCTTCGGAGGTGATCTTGCCCGCCTCTAGCGTGACAACTGCCCCAAGTTCGGCTTTCGATGCGCGCAGTTCTTCGCCCAGCAGGCGGACGAGTTCACCGCGCCTTGGGGCCGGAACATCGCGCCATGCTTTGAACGCGGATTGGCTGGCGGCGATGATGGCGGGCATATCGGAAAGCGCGGTTTCCGCGATACGGGCCACTTCCGCGCCGTCGATGGGCGAATGCACGGGCAGGGTTCCGCCGGTGAGGTCGGATTGGGTCAGGCCAGCGGCGGCAAGGGTTTCGGCGTGAGTCATGGTGTGTCTCCTGTAACGAGGCGGCGTTGATCATCCATACCCATGGAGATCAGGAACGGCGTCTCTTGCTGTGCGGATTGGAAATCGGATTTGCTGGTCATGCCCTGCCAATTGGCAAGGATCAAGGCCTGTGCAGTGGCCCCGCCAAGCGTGGTGCCGGGGCCGGTGATGATGAACAGATCGGGGGCAAATTCACGGGCGGCTGTGGTGATGGCATGGGTGAAATCGTACTGCTCGGTCACTTGGTGGCCAAGGGTGTAATCCCAAAGCGCGTTAGTGTCGGTGGCATGCGGCCACCAGATGGCACCGCGACCGTCGATCATCGGGTGTTTGGGTTGGGTGAAAAGGGATGCGGAAAGCTTGGCGCGACCAATCGCGGCGACCGGGGCTTGCAGGGCGGTATGGAAGGCAGCGTGATTGGCAAGGCGCAGCGGGAAGCGGGATTGTGCCGGGGGAACGGCTGCCTCAAACGCGGCAAGGCCCGCCTCGTTGCCCGCCAGCACCAGCATGCCGCCGAGGTTGATCGACAGGGCGAGGCTGTGATTGGGGCGGGAGTTGATGTCTGCCGTCAGGGCAAGGAGGGCGGCTTTTTGGGCGGGGTTGTTCAGCCACGCCTCATCCATGAAGGGATGGATCAGTTGCCCGCCGATCAGGTGATCTTGCATCAGGGTGCCCATGGTATTGACGACCTCGAAGCCATTTTCAGGTGTCAAGGCACCCGCACAGGCTAGGGCGGAATACCAACCCATGGAATTGCCGGTGACGGCGAGGATTTCCACGTCCTGCAGAGCGGCAAAATCGGCAATGGTGGCGGCGTAGATTAGGGCAGAGGCATTGTCGCCGCGCGTGTGTTTGGCGACGGAATATGTTGGGGCACTATCAAGTTCGGTCAGGGTTTCTTGGCCAAGCACGCTGCGGCGGGCGTCGAAATGCGCCATAAGCGGCGCGCTTTTGAAATGGCGTGCCAAAGTGCCAAGCTCGCCCTTGCCGTAAGTGCCGCGCCCGGGGCAGATGATGACGGCGGTTTTCATTTGGTCACCAGAGCGGTTGCGGCGGTAACGATATCATCTGCCGAAGGCATGGTGACGGCGTAGGCGGGGCCGGTGGCGATGAAGCTGTCTTTTGCGGTCAGGCGGGCGGTGGGTGCGGAGCTTCGTTCCGCAAAAAGCGCCATCAATGCTTCGGCCACGCCACCGGACTGGCGGGTTTCATCGACGATCAGGATGTTTTTGCACCCCTTAGTGGCCGCAATCAGCGCATCGGCTGGCAAGGGCGACAACCAGCGCATGTCGATAATGCGGGTTTTAATGCCTGCATCGGTAAGGCGCGGCAGGGCTTGGTGCGACAGGTAGTTGCCGTTGGCAAAGGTAACGATGGCGAGATCGGTGCCGTTGCCATGGGTGCCAACCTCGCCCAAGGGGATAGACTGATCAGGCGCGGGATAGGTGACCTCGACGCGTTCATGCAGCGCCTCGAGAAGACCGGCACCTTCCGTGACCTGCTCTCGCGCGACGAGCAGTTGCTGGAAAACGGCACCTTCCGAGCCTCGATCGAGAGCGTCTACGCGCCGCCCGCCGCCGCGGCGACCCCGGGTACGGCCCCGGGGGCGACGCGGGCCGAGACGCCTGCCGAGGTGCGGCGATGATCGCCTTCGATCGCCTCAGGGGCGAGAAGCGCGGCTGGATGGGGACGGTTGGCGGGCTGGCACTTGCCAATGCGCTCGTCGACACGCTCGGCGTGCTGCCCCTGGGGGCGCGCCTCCGGTCGACCGAGGAGCGCGCCAGGGCCGCGCAGCGCGACGTG
>JANOFE010000264.1:0-1323 GCA_031413495.1 Pseudorhodobacter sp.
AACATGTCAGACCTGTCAACATACCGCGTCACCCGGTCATCAATCGGTTTCTTCGATGTCACCCGAATGGTCACCGTGCTGCCCGATTGTTCCCACCCGGCAAGGTCCATCCGGCCTTTCTGAATGGCGTCCCCGATGGCAGGTTCGATCATGTCAGGCGTGGGGTACGGTGAAAGGCTGGGGGCCACGCGGGTGTAATTCTGGTGGATGGTGGAAAAGTCATTCGGCGTTAGCATCGGGCCAATGATGCAGACCACCGCGATGAACAGCAGATACGCACTGCTGATGGTCGCCGCCCTGTTTGTGCGCAACCGAGCCCAAGCGTCGGCCCACAGTGAACGACCCACTGCAGGGATTTGAACGGCGTCAGTCATAGCGCACCCTTGGGTCAACCACAGCATAAAGAACATCGACGATCAGGTTGAAAACAATGGTGAAAAGCGCCACGATCACCACCGTTCCCATCACCAAAGTATAATCCCGGTTCAAGGCCGCATCGACGAAATAACGGCCAATTCCCGGTATCCCAAAAACCGATTCCACGATGATTGACCCGGTCAACAATGCTGCCGCCGCTGGCCCCGCGTAGGATATAACCGGCATCAACGCCCCGCGCAGGGCGTGTTTGATGACCACCGAATAGTCAGACAAGCCCAACGCCCGCGCCGTGCGAATATGGTGCGACCGTAACGATTCTATCATGCTGCCGCGCATCAGCCGTGCCACCACCGCCAGTTGCGGCAACATCAGGGTCAGCACCGGGCCAACTTTATGGATCAAATCACCGTCACCCCAGCCGCCCACCGGAAACCAGCGCAGCGACAACGCGAATGTCAGTTGAAACAGCGGTGCTATCACAAAGGTCGGTATCGTGCTGCCCGCCGTGGCGGTGGCGATCACCGCATAATCGGCCAGTTGGTTTTGCCGCAGTGCTGCGATTATCCCCATCATCGAACCGATCAGCAACGCCAAGATCAGCGCCGTCACCCCAAGCTGGATGGAAATTGGCAGGCCCGTCGCAAAAATCTCGGCCACGGTGAATTCAGGCCGCGTATAACTGGGGCCGAAATCGCCCTGCATCAGGTTTTTCAGGTAATTCACATATTGCTGCCATAGCGGCAGGTCCAATTGATACAACCGCTCCAGATTGGCCTTGATCGCGGGGTTCAGCCCTTTTTCCTGATTGAACGGCCCGCCGGGGGCCACGCGCATCAGAAAGAATGAAATCGTCACGATCACGAACATCGTGGGAATAGCGGTCATCAACCGCCGCAGCACAAAGCGCAGCATCAGGTTTGCCCCTTTCGCAAATGGGTCACCACC
>JANOFE010000265.1:0-4980 GCA_031413495.1 Pseudorhodobacter sp.
AAACCGTGAAGCTTTCAATCCCATCATCGAAATCCCGTCTTACGACAAAATCTCTAGGAACCCGATATGCGTCGGCTAAATCGTCGAAAACGACCAAACCGCCCACATATCTCTTCAGATATTCAATTTTCAAAGAGCGCGAAGACCAAATTACACGAGCCGCCAGTTTCCCAGCGCATCTCGCCATCCGTGCTTCAGGTAGTCTTGCTTCCGCTTTCGCTTCCGCGTCCTCATCAGCAAAATCCGTGTCACCACGTCTTGTCCGCTTCGGTGAGGCGGTATCTAGGCCCACATCTTCAGACCCGCAAGAGGAAAAAACACTGCATATGACATTTTCTTGTCAGCCGCTGCGTTTCTTGGGGTTTTTAGCTGCCCTGTGGCAATCTTTCGCCACCGCTCGCCGCCCAACAAACACGCATTGCGCGAAAACACCGCCTGCCCCGCGTTTTAGCCTCCGAATCCCGCGCCCTTGTGGGTGATGCTCCCCCCACAGATCGTCAAAGCGATTCCCATTTGGCCGATGTCGCCTGCTGCCATCGCTTCGATATCGCCGTCCAGCAGCACCAGATCGCCCGCCAACCCCGGCATGATCCGCCCCGTGATGTGATCGGTATGCGCGGCAAAGGCACCGCCCGCTGTGTAGGCATAAAGACTGTCCATCAAACCGATGCTTTCATTAACGCCCCCCGGATAGGCGGGCCGGGTCAGCGCCGCCTGCAATCCCCGCAGGACTGAAACGTCCGTCACCGGCCAATCAGAGGCAAAAGCCAGCTTCGCCCCAGCATCGCGCAGACTGCGTGACAGATAGATATCTGCCGCCCGTGCAGGTCCGATCGTCGTCAACGTCGGCTCCATCCCGAAATCCATCGCCCCCGGTGCATGGGGCGGCTGCAGGCTTGCCACGATACCCAATGATCCCAGCCTTGGTACATCACTTTGATCAATCATTTCGATATGCTCGATCCTATGGCGGCTGTCGCGCGCTCCGTTCGCCAGCGCCGCAGCCTGATATCCATCAATCGTGGTGCGCACCGCCCCATCGCCAATCGCATGCACGGCGATTTGCAATCCGCGCCGGTCAATCTCGGTTGCAATTGCCTTGAACAGGTCCGGCGCAAACAAGGGCATAGACCGATGGCCCGGATGACCCGGATAATCGGCCAGCATATACGCCGTGCGGCTATCGACCACGCCGTCCATGAACAGCTTGACGAACCCCGATTGCAGCCAGTCATCGTTGAAATCGCGGGTCATTGCAGATGCGCGTTCCAACGCCTCCAACCCCATATGCGGCTTGAAATGGAAAGGTACCTTCACCCGCGCGCACAGATCGCCCGCGTCCCTTATCTCGGATAGCAATTCAAGCGTGTAGCGGTTGCCATCCATCGTTACCATCGACGTGATCCCATGTGCCGCACAATGGCGCAGCCCGGCGACAATCTTGGCGCGGTCGCCTGCCCTTTCGGCTGCAGACGGCGGCACTGCTGGTTCTTCGCCCGTCGCGATGCCAAGGTTCAAACGTCCTTCACCGCCCAGCGCCACCACCGGGGCCAGCGCCTCAAATTCCTGCAACTCGCCTGACGCTAACCCGTCCACGCCCATCACCACTTCGTGCCCGGGCGGGCACGCCATGCCGTGCAGAATACCTGCTGCTTCCAATGCCTTCGTATTCGCCCACACCGTGTGATGATCATGCGCAGTAATCGCAATCGGGCGGTCCGGCATCACCGCATCCAGATCGACGCGTGTCATCGGATGATCCAGCATCGCATAGTGCCCACCCTGCGCCATCAACAATGGTTTGTCCGGATTGGCGGCGGCAAAGCTTGCAAACACCGCGCGCAACCCGTCCAACCCATACACGTGGCCCAGCTGCAAATGCGATAGTTCCGCCCCACCAAGCCCGATATGCAAATGGCTTTCCACAAACCCTGGCAATAACGTGCCCCCGCCTGCATCAATCACCCGTGTCTCTGGCCCTGCCAAAGCCTGTACCTCAACACGACTGCCCACTGCCAAAATGCACCCGCCCGCCAAAGCCACCGCCTCGGCGCGTGGTTTATCTGCGTCCATCGTCAGCACCCGCGCATTCACAATAATCATCTCGGCAGTCATTTGTTTTCCCCAGCCATTTTTCCCGCCATAATGCACAGCAATTCAAACATCACGGAAACTCCCATAAACGCCGTGCCGCCTGACGGGTCAAATGGCGGCGACACCTCGACCAGATCAGCCCCCACAATCTTCACACCTTCCAGCAGCCGCACCACCTGCAACGCCTGATAGCTGTTTGGCCCACCTATTTCCGGCGTGCCAGTCCCCGGCGCAAAGGCCGGGTCGATAAAGTCGATGTCATAGGACACATAGGTATCCCCCGCCCCGGCGATGGCCCGCGCTTCGGCCATCACATCAACCACACCGCGCGCATGAAACTCCTCAATCGGGATCACGCGGATGCCAACGGCGCGTGCAAAATCGCGATCCTCGCGGTCATAGGCCGTGCCGCGAATGCCGATCATGCACACCCGGTGCGGGTCCAAAAGCCCTTCCTCCACAGCCCGCCTGAATGGCGTGCCATGGGTGTACATCGTGCCGCCGAAATAGCTGTGGAACAAATCGGTATGGCTGTCGAAATGCACCATCCCCAAAGGCCGATCCTTTGCCAAAGCCCGCAAAATCGGCAACGAACAAAGATGATCGCCCCCCGCCGTCAGCGGCAATATCCCCGCCGCCCTGACCCTGCCATAAAACGCCTCCATCCGCGCCATGCTGTCCATCAGATCGGCAGGGTTCGGCGCCACATCGCCCAGATCGGCACAGCGCGCCGCCTCAAACGGGCGCACGCCAGAGATGCCGTTTTCCGCCCGTATCATCGTGGACGCATCGCGCAACTGGCGCGGTCCATGGCGCGGCCCCGGCCTGTTGGTGGTGCCCCCATCCCAAGGCGCGCCGATCAGGCCAATTTGAACCTGCCCCAAGCGCGGATTATCAAGTCCGACATGAGGCAGCCGCATGAATGTGGGTATCCCCGCATAGCGCGGCAGATCAAACCCCGACACAGGCCGGAAAAAGCCGTCATCCACATTTGCAGCCATCATCACCCCCACCAAACCCAAAACCCCAAGTCCCTGTATCTGACCATCCCGCGCGCGCCAAGTCACCCCCCCACACACCCTGTCATTGGCGCATCACACTGCAGGGAAAAACCGCCAATGCCGCAGCCCGGCCCTTGACCCGCCCTTGTGGTTTGGCCTCTATGATGGCAAAAGTGCTTATCGGTCACGGCCCGGTAGGCCAACAGGGGAAAAGTAATGTTCAACAAGACGGCAGACCCCACCATGGCACCTTCCAAACCCTCCGGCTCCAACGCCAACAAATCTGTTCTTGCCAATGATCTGAAGATCGTAGGCGAAGTGACCTCGGCAGGCTCGATCGAAATTTTGGGCGAAGTTGATGGCAATATATCGGCGCATGGCCTGATCGTGGGCGCAGAAGGCCGCGTGTCCGGCACCGTCCGTGCCGAAACGGTTGAAGTGCGCGGCAAGCTTGATGGCAAAATCTCGACCGAAGGCCTGACATTGCGCGCAGCCGCCCATGTCGCTGCCGACATCACCTATTCTACCGTGGTGATTGAGAACGGAGCCACCATCGAAGGCAACTTCACCCTGCGCAAGGGCTAAGCCCGCAACGCTTAGGCCCGCACCGCTTAGGCCCGCACGGGCGGGATCGAATAGGTCAGCGTCGCGCGGGCAACCGGCTCTGCCATCCCTTGCGAATAAATCAACACATCCCCGACCGCCAACACCCGGCCCAGCTTTAATATTCGCGCCGTACCGATCAAATCTGTACCCGCCGCAGGCTTGCGCAGAAAATCTATCGACGCATTGGTTGTCACGGTCAGCGCTTTTGGCCCGATCTGTGACAGGATTGCGAGGTACACTGCCATATCCGCCAGTGCAAAGATCGTCGGCCCCGATACCGTACCACCGGGCCGCAGATGGCGCGACGCCACCTGCAAGCGCAAATCAAGTCCGGCCTCATCGGCGCGTTCGACGATGAAGTTATCCGCCACTTCGGCGAAATCACTGGCCAGAAAGGCCATCAACGCCGCCACATCCATTGTCAAAGCCATCACTTCCCTCACGCCGCTTGCTGACTTAGACTTCCCGCAAATCCGAGGGATGACAAGATGACCGACGCACTTCTGATCCGCCGTGACGCAGGGTCAATCGCCCACCTGACGTTGAATGCCCCGCAAAGCCTGAATGCGCTGTCGGATGCCATGCTGGCGGCGCTTGCCGCCGCATTTACCGCGCTTGCCGCCGACCCCATCATCCGCGTGGTTGTTTTGGAGGGCGCTGGCAAGGCCTTCTGCGCAGGCCACGACCTGCGCGAAATGCAGGCGGGTCGCAATAGCCCCGATCATGGCCGTGCCTATTTCGCAGACCTATTCGATCGCTGTGCTACTGTGATGCAGATGATCCCTGCCCTGCCGCAACCGGTGATCGCCCAAGTGCACGGCATCGCCACCGCCGCGGGCTGCCAACTCGTCGCGTCCTGCGATATGGCCATCGCGGCAAGCGATACCAAATTCGGTGTCAACGGCGTGAATATCGGGCTCTTCTGTTCCACCCCCATGGTGGCCCTTACCCGCAATGTGCCCCGCAAGGCCGCGTTTGAGATGCTGACGACAGGCCAGTTCATCACTGCCGCCCGTGCGGTTGACCTGGGCCTGATCAACCGCCACGTCGCACCGGAGGCATTGGAACAAGACACCCAATCCCTTGCAGAAACTCTCGCCGCGAAACTTGGCCCCGCCCTCAAAATCGGCAAACGCGCATTCTATGACCAGATCAACCTGCCCTTGGATCAGGCCTATGATCTTACCGCCGCCGTCATGGTGAAAAACATGCTTTGGCGCGATACGGACGAAGGCATTGCGGCGTTTCTGGAAAAGCGAACGCCCGATTGGAAAGTTTA
>JANOFE010000266.1:0-8622 GCA_031413495.1 Pseudorhodobacter sp.
CTGGACAGGCCCCGCGCCCTCGCATAATACCGCCCCACCCGACTGGCCCTGCCGGTGGGTCGTGTGCCCGGATAGCTCAGTTGGTAGAGCAGCGGATTGAAAATCCGCGTGTCGGCGGTTCAATTCCGTCTCCGGGCACCATTTTTTCTTTAAGTATCAAACTCTTATTGGTCAATCTAGGCTTCGGAATGTTTGAACGGAGGCCTCTGGGTTTCTCTTGGGTATCAATTGCACAGCGTAAGACCCTCAATTTGTTTCTGCGCCTGCGTCTCTAAGCCTGTATGGCCAGAATAACTCCTAACACGTACATGGCAGTCACGAACGGCCCAAAGCTGCCGTTGACCGACCGTACTGCCGATGCAAGGTGGCTCACCGGAGCAGCCTTTATTCGGAAGTACGGCGTATTCGCCTCTAAGTACGTTAGCTTTTGGTGGTTATCTGGTCGGGTGCAGTCACGGAGTTAGGCCGAGTTGGCGCAAAACTTCCCGAGGGGCGGGTTTTCTCCAGATGATCTGGAAACTGTCGGCCACATTGTCGCGCGCGACGGGGACTCCGGGCAAGGCGATCCAGGCAGGAATTGTGCGGCCGAGCAGGGCAAGGATTGTGGTCTGGGCGGCGACCACGCCCTGTTGAAAGGGCTGTTGGGCCGCAACACTGACAAAGGGTTTGCCTGCTGCCAAAGAAATGGCGACATCTTCGCCAAGATCGACGGTCGCCATCACAATCGAGCGGCCAGCGGCCGCGAGCCGGGTTGACACCGCCATTGCAGGCGTGTCCCAAACGACAAAGAACGCGGAAATCTCGGGATGATCCGCAATCAGCCGCTCGGCCAGATCGGCCGCTTCGTCCACGGCGCCGAACCGCAGCACATGGGTCTGCACGTCAGGCCGGCTCGCCTGCATCCAGTTGGTGAAAGCAATCTCACGCTCGTTGGTGGCGAAGAAATCAGCGGCAAAGCCAAGGACGCCGACCGCCGCCCCTTGCACCAGATGAGGCGCAAGCCCCGCAGCCACCATCCTGCCAAGACCGAAATTGTCCGACGATACAAGCGAGGTATAATGCGAGCCGGGCAAAAGGCCGGTCGGCACATTTTCAAGTAAAATCAGACGGATGCCCGCCGCCGAAACCCGCCTGAAGGCCGCCACAACCTGTTCGTTTGCCACAGGCAAAGCCACGATCGCGTCCGGTTTCGCCGCGATCAGCCGATCCAGTTCGGCCACCTGCCGGTCCGCTGAAAATCCGCAATCGACCACCTCGGTGACGACAACACCGCAATCCCCGAAAATCCCCAACATCCCGGAAATTTGCAACTTGGTCCAATCGCCATTCAATGTGTGCAGAACGACTGCCACTCGCCTGGTCGCCGCTTTTGCCTCTGCGCAATCCACGGGCAAAAGGCTTACTCTTTCTGGCGGAGCAGCCCGCTCGCCGTGGGGCCCAAGTCCAGAAATGGTCATGGTCAACTCCTCCCCTGCACTGATGGCGGTGCTGCGACCGATTGCGGCACCTCGGCAATCTCTGCGCGCGCGCAAAAGGCGGCGAAATCGGGATGCAGGGTCGGTTTGCCCTGACTGATCCAGTCTTTCAGGAAGGCAGGCGCAAAGATCGCCTCGGAGGCCACGCGCGCCGCCCCCACCAACCCGGCAGAACTGCCCATCTGTGAGCGGATGATGCGAAGGTCGCGCGTAACCAGTGGGTGGGACGCGCCGTAAACCGCTTCCCGGATCCCTGCCAGCAAGATGTCATTGGTTTGGACAAGCGTGCCGGACAGAACGATCATGTCAGGGTTCAGCGCATTGGCCAGGGTCGCCACGACCTGCCCGATCAGATGCCCCGACCTAGTCAAGATCGCCACGGCGGCGGGATCGCCGATCTGGGCGGCCTGCGACACTTCGATGGCGGCGATCTCGCCTCCGCGCCGCAAATGGTCTGCCAATACCGGACTGCGGCCAGACTCTGCCGCGGCTCGCCCTTCGCGCTGGATCATGTCAGAGCCTGCCATCATGTCCAGCGTGCCGGTCACCCCCTCCGATATCACCGGAAGCGCCCCGATCAGGCCCGCCGCCCCTTGCGCGCCGCGATAAAGCTGCCCGTCACACACGATCCCCGCGCCGATCCGGCGTCCGACTTTGACGAACAGCATGGATCGCAGGCCGTGCCCTGCACCGGCATGCAACTCTCCCATGGTCATGGTTTCCACGCTGGACCGCATCCAGACCGGCACACCGAACTGGCGGGTCAGGGTTTCGACCAGCGGAAAGTCTTCCCAGGCAGGCAGGACCGCAGGGGTGGCGGTCATGAAGGCATCATCGCGCAACGAAGGCACCGTGCCGGGGACCGACAGCGATATGCCCCAAGGTGCTGTGGGGATGGCCTGACGCTCCAGACACCAATGGAACAAAGCCGCAAGCCTGCTTGCAAGCTGTGCTGCAGGGGCCGTCAGGTCGGCGGCCTCGTGGTGTTCGGTCAACATATTGCCCGACAGGTCGGATATGCCAACACCGATGGCCGTCTGGTCTAGCGTCGCCACCAGCACCAGCCCGCGCCTTGCCGAAAAGCGCACAAGGCGCGGGGCTCGCCCACCGGTGGCCAGCCCCAGTTCCGACTCATCAACCAGCCCCAGATCCGAAAGCAACTGCAGACGGTCCGCCACCACCGCCCGCCCCAACTCGCTTTCACGCTCCAACGCTTGCCGGGTGGTCGCGCGTTCGCTGCGGATCAGGTTCAGGATTTCAACCAGAGACGGCCCCGCTGTCTCGCTGTTACGCGGACGACCCTTCCCGCGTGTGCGGGGCGATTCGGAGGTTTCGGCAGCGTGCGGCAACAAAAGTGGCTCCTGTACCTTCTATTCACACAGATAGGATGGAAGCTTTAGTCGTTCAAGCAAATACTTTTGCGTTAAAAAAGCAAAAGAAAGCATACATCAGCATAAATATAATTGACCTGCACTGATTCTGGGCGTAATGACATTCTTACGGCTTGAGGAAGTCGTGAGGAGGATCGGTCAGGCGGGCAAAATTCCGCCAGACACAAAGTGGGGGATTACTGATGACAGCGTGGAAGCTGGCGTATCACGCCAATTGCTGGGGGCAGCTTGGCGGCAACGCCGTTGGGGTCACCTCGATCACCGAACTCAGCTATCGTACCTTTGGGGCGATGGACCGCGCTTTTGCCGATATCGCGGCGGCTGGCTATGAAGGCGTCGAGGTGTTCGACGGTAACCTGCTGGACTACAGCGCTGCCGCGATGCGCGGCCTTTTGGCCGACAGTGGGCTGGCGCTGGTTGCAGCCTATGCTGGCGGGAACTTCATCTTTGACGACATCCTGCCCGAGGAACTGGCCCGTGTGACCCGTGCCGCCGACCGCGCCGCCGAACTGGGTGCGCCGCATCTGGTGGTGGGCGGCGGGGCCAAGCGCTTTGACGGGGTGCGCGAGGCGGATTACCACAAGCTGGGTGCTGCGCTGGACCGGGTCAAGGCGATTGCCGATGCAAGGGGCTTACGTGCGCATTACCACCCGCACCTTTCCACCATTGTTGAAGGTCCGGCCGAGGTTGCCAAGATCTTCGATCTGACCGCAATCGACTTTTGCCCCGACACGGCGCATCTGGCGGCTGCCGGTGGCGATCCTGCGCAACTGATCCGGGATCACGCGCAGCGCATCTCGTATGTACATCTGAAAGGGTTTCAGAAAGAGCCCTTCGCCTTCACCCCGCTGGACCAGGGCGATGTGCCCACCGATCCCATTCTTCTGGCGATGAAGGACGTGGGCTTTGCCGGCTGGGTCTGCACCGAACTTGACAGCTGGGCCGACCCTGTCGAAGGGGCGCGGATCAGCAAAGAGTATCTGAACCGGGCTATGGCGGTCTGAACCGCAAGCCTTTTACCGGGGGTGACCCCTTATCTTGTTTTGGAGGAAGAAATCATGATTACCAGACGTGCTCTTATGGGCTCGGCCACCGCGCTTGCGCTGGTCATGGGGCTGAACGTTCCCGCCTTTGCCGACCCTGATACCGCTTTGGCCGCATTGCAGGAAACTGTCCTGTCAAAGGGCCCAAATGGCGAAGACCCCTCGGCCCCCTCCACCGTTGTGCTGACCGACGAGGAACTGGCCAAGATCAAAGAAATGGGTGCCACTGCCGCAATCGTCATGCACTATGGTGGCAATGACTGGTCCCGCGCCCAGATCAACGGGCTGCAGACACAATTCACCGCCATGGGCATCGAGGTGATTGCAGTGACCGATGCGGGCTTCAAACCCGAAAAGCAGGTCAGCGACCTTGAAACCATAATGGCGCAGACGCCCGACATCATCGTGTCGATCCCGACCGATCCCACCGCGACTGCAGCCGCCTACCGGGCCGCAGGCGAAGCGGGTGCAAAGTTCGTGTTCATGGACAACGTGCCTGCAGGATTTGTTGCAGGGACGGATTACGTCTCGGTTGTCTCGGCGGATAATTATGGCAACGGCGTCGCCTCGGCGCATTTGATGGCTAAGGCCTTGGGGCCGGATGGCGGCGATATCGGTCTGGTGTTCCATGCCGCAGATTTCTTTGTCACCAAGCAGCGCTATGATGCCTTCAAAGCAACCATCGCAAGCGATTATCCCAACATCAAGATTGTGGATGAACAGGGCATCGGCGGGCCGGACTTTTCAGGCGATGCGGAAAAAGCCGCCGGAGCGATGCTGACAGCCAATCCGTCAATCAAGGGCATCTGGGCGGTTTGGGATGTGCCCGCCGAGGGCGTGATTGCCGCCGCGCGCGCCGCGGGCCGCGATGATCTGATCATCACCACTGTGGACCTTGGGGAAAACGTCGCGATCAGCATGGCGCAGGGCGGCTTCATCAAGGGTCTTGGCGCGCAGCGTCCTTATGATGCGGGCGTGGTCGAGGCCAAGCTGGCCGGTTATGCGCTGCTGGGCAAAGAGGCCCCGGCCTTTGTCGCCTTGCCAGCACTTCCCGTCAGCAAAGACAATTTGCTGGAGGCCTGGACACAAGTCTATTCCACCGAGGCAACTGACAACATCAAGGCCATGTTGCAGTGATCAGCGCGGCGCGGGGGCCATCCCCGCGCCGACCCCCCCTTCGGTGCGGCGCAGGTTACCCGGCGCTTCAAAGCCCCCCAAATCCACGGAGACGACAAATGACCAAAGTGATGAATGTCGCCATGATCGGCGGCGGGTTCATGGGCAAGGCGCATGCCATGGCCTATGCATCGATGCCGATGTTCTTCTGGCCCGCACCGGCCATTCCGCACCGTAAGGTGGTGGTCGATATCACCGACGGGGCCGCTGAAGAGGCCCGCCGCCGGTTCGGTTTTGACGAGGCCAGCAGCGACTGGCGTGCTGTGGTAAACCGCCCGGATATCGACGTGGTTGATATCTGCACCCCCAACAACGTCCATGCCGAAATCGCCATTGCGGCGGCAAAGGCGGGCAAGCACATCATTTGCGAAAAACCCCTTGCGCGCACCGTGGAAGAGGCCCGCGCGATGACCGAGGCGGCAAAGGCCGCAGGCATCATCCATATGGTCGCCTTCAACTATCGCCGCACGCCCGCCGTGGCGCTGGCGAAGAAATTTATCGACGAAGGCCGCATCGGCCGGATCCTTAATTTCCGCGGCACCTATCTGCAGGACTGGTCAGCCGATGAAAATGGCCCGCTGTCGTGGCGTTTCCAGAAAAAGATCGCAGGCTCTGGCACGGTGGGCGATATCGGCACGCATGTAGTCGATCTGGCGCATTATCTGGTAGGCCCCATCGCCGAGGTGATCGCGTTGACCCATACCTATGTGGAAACCCGGCCAATCCAGCAGGGTGGGGTAGACAAACTGGGGGCGTCAGAGAAATCCGCTGACGTCGAGCGCGCCCCGGTGGATGTGGATGACGAGGTGATCTCGATGCTGCGCTTTGACAACGGCGCTGTCGGCAGCCTTGAGGCCACGCGCAACGCCTGGGGTCGCAACAATTACATCACGCTTGAAATCCACGGCACCAAGGGGTCGATCCACTTCAACTATGAACGCCGCGACGAATTGCAGGTGATGTTTGCCGATGATCCGGCGGATGCGCGCGGGTTCCGCACCATCTATACCGGTCCGGCGCATCCCTACGGTGGCGGCCTGTGGCCAATCCCGGGTCTGGGCATCGGTTATTCCGAGACGAAGATCGTGGAATGCTTTGACTTCTTCAGTGCCATCGCGTCGGGCAAACAGCCCAGTCCGAATTTCGAGGACGGGTTGCTGACCGAACTGGTGGCGGACGCGATGCTGCGTTCTGGGGAAACCGGCAAGTGGGAAACAGTCGGATGACCGCCCCCGCCCCGATACCCCATGCCCCGGTTCCCGCCGTCCGCATGGTGGGGATCTCCAAATCCTTCGGCGGTGTGCGCGCGTTGGAAAATGTGGATCTGGAGGTTCTGCCCGGCGAGGTTCATGCCCTGCTGGGCGGCAACGGGGCGGGGAAATCCACCATTCTGAAGGTGCTGAACGGGGTGCATATCCCCGATGAAGGCACGGTCGAGGTGGCAGGCCAAAGGCTTGCTGCCCCGACACCCGAGGCCGCCCGGGCGGCGGGCGTGTCGATGAACTTTCAGGAAATGTCGCTGGTCCCCACCCTGACCGTGGCACAGAACGTGTTCCTGACGCGCGAGGCCCGCGATGCGCGTGGCCTGATCGACGACGAAGATTCAATCCGCCGAGCAGAAGCGATCTTCAAGATGCTTGAGGTTGAGGTGAGCCCCCGTGCGTTGGTGGGCGATCTTGGCGCGGGCCAAAAACAGTTGACCGAGATTGCCAAGGCCATCAGTCAGGACGCGCGCGTGCTGATCCTCGACGAACCTTCGACCGCACTGGCGGTTTCAGATGTGGAACGGCTGTTCGTCTTTCTGCGAAAGCTGACGGCCAAGGGAGTGGCGATCATCTACGTCAGCCACCGGATGGACGAGATTGCCCGGATCGCCGACCGCGCCACCATCCTGCGTGACGGACGGCACGTAATCACAGCACCAATGGCGGACCTGCCCATTGATACAATGATCGAACATATCGTCGGCAAACGCTCCAAGGGGTTGGCCGACGTGGTGCGCGGCGGCGCGGCCCGGGGCGAGGCGCTGCTGGAACTGAAAGGTGTGACCGGGCCGCACAAACCCGATAACGTCAGCTTTACCCTTCACCGGGGCGAGGTGCTGGGGCTTGCGGGGTTGCTGGGCTCGGGTCGTTCGGCGCTGGCCCGGGTGATCGCGGGGATCGAGCCTGCGGTGGCGGGCGAAATACGTATCAAGGGCAAACCGGTTCAGATCCGACGCCCCGCCGATGCGATTGCCCAAGGCGTGGCCCTCGTGCCCGAAGCACGCGCCACGCAAGGCATCATCCCCGCCCATAGCGTTGCCGAAAACATGGTCATGGCGGTTCTGGGGCGGATCACGAAACGCGGTCTGGTGGACCCTTCTCGCGCAACTGCGATCACCGACAGCATGATCCAGCGCCTTTCGGTCAAGACGGCCAGCCGGGACCATGCCGTATCGACCCTTTCGGGCGGCAACCAGCAAAAAGTGGTGATTGGCAAATGGCTGGCCACCGAGCCCGATATTCTGATCCTTGATGAGCCCACCGCAGGCATCGACATCGGATCGAAATCCGAAATTATCCGGCTGGTGCGCGATCTTGCGGCGGCAAGCAAAGGGGTCTTGGTGATCTCGTCCGAACTCTCGGAACTGTTGACTGCCTGCGACCGTATTCTGGTCATGGCCGATGGCCGCGCGCATCAGATGCTGGACCGCGCCGATCTGGACGATCCCGACGAAACCAACCCCGACCATGCCCTGCAAGCCGCCGAGCGGCGCCTGCAGATCGAGATTCAGAAAGCTCTGACCGCAAAGGAGGCCACACATGGCTAAGTCAACACCTGCCCCCGGCGGGGACCTGTTCGCCAATTGGCGACAGAACATCATCTACATCGGCTTTGTCGCGATCTTTCTGATCTTCGCGCTGACGCTGAACGACAAGGGGTTCCTGAACCCCAACAACCTGCTGAACATCGTGCGGCAAACGGCGATGATTGCCGTCATGGCCATCGCGATGACCTTCGTTCTGTCGGCTGGCGAGATTGACCTGTCGGTGGGGGCCGTGGCCGGATTGGCGACAGTGACGGTAGCCATGGCCATCGAGGTGGCGGGCCCCGTCGGAGGCGTGTGCGCCGGCCTTGCGACCGGCCTTGCCGTGGGCATGTTCAACGGCTGGCTGACCACCCGGATCGGCATTCCGTCATTTCTGACAACGCTTGCGATGATGGGCATCGCCAAGGGCGTGGCGATGTGGATTTCCGACACCGCAGCGGTACCGATCCTGTCGCCCAGCTATTCCTGGGTGTTCGGCGGCGGGTCGGTCGGGCCGATCCCGGTGCTGTTGTTCTGGATCGCGGCACTGGGTGGGGTAGGGCATATCGTGCTGCGCCGGTCAGGCTTTGGCCGCCGGGTGCTGGCAACCGGCGGCGGCGAGACCGCTGCGCGCTATTCCGGCATCGATACGGCAAACATCAAGATGAAGGTGCTGGTCCTGTCGTCCTGTGCGGCAGCACTGGCCGGGATGCTTTACGCCGGACGTCTGCAATCTGGCCGCTTCC
>JANOFE010000267.1:0-1235 GCA_031413495.1 Pseudorhodobacter sp.
GGCTCACGCTCAATCATGGCGGGGGTCGGCGTCCAGCTTGGCCATTTCGCCTTGCGGCGGATCGTGTAGGTTCCGGGCTCGTACAAGCCATCACGGCCGATGGCGACGCCGTAGCGCATGGCCGTGCCATCAGCCTGAATATGGTAGAGATACCTCGCGATCGCGTCGACATGGATATCGCCCGGCACCAGCCCTGCACGAGCTTCGACGCGGGTCGGCAGCAGGCGCGGATGCAATCCCCAAGGATTGGTCATGGCCGGATCATAGCCCGGCGGAGTAACCTCCGCATCCCAAGCCGCCCACTGATCTTGCAGATGCGACGCGGCGAACACCGGGGCGGCAATCGGTGCCGAAAACAGCGCGGCTGTTGTTGCAATGAAATGGCGTCGTGTGAACATGGGCTTCGCTTTCTTCAAATTATCGCAGCGCAAATCCTTCGATTGCGTACGTATCGTGAAGTAGGCGGTCGGCAAAGCGGCCCTGTTGTCCAGTCAAGTCTATGTGACCTTCGGCCTCGCGTAGCAGTTTTCATCGCAACACGGCGACCATTGAAAAAAGCCCCTTCTGCTGCGCCATTCTGACAATGCCGTGATCTGCCAAAGGAAATGTTGCACCTCTAGTTGCTAGAGCAGTTAGCCGTCACTCTGCAATTTGGAGGATCTGACAGAATTGATCATTTCAGACGGACATCCGTTTTCCGGCAAGACGCACCTGCGACGTCTGGCCAGACTGGGGATTGTCATAGCGGCAGGTGCATGCCTTGTCCTCGCCCTGCCGCCCTATTCGATTTTGCCGCTCGCGCTGGTTGCCTTCGTGGCGCTTGCACTGGTGTTGCGTGGCGCGTCGGCGCTTGGGGCGTTCGGGCTTGGATATATGTTCGGCTTGGGACAGTTTGTGCCCGGCCTGCTCTGGATCACTGAAAGCTTTCAGGTCGAGGCAGACCGGTTCGGATGGCTCGCGCTGCCTGCTGTGTTCGCCCTCGCCGGGCTGCTATCGGCGTTTCCAGCATTGGCATGTGCCGTCGCGGCGCGCATGGCGCGGTCCGGCTTGGCTCCAGCGCTGTCGCTCGCCACGTCTTGGGCGGCGTCTGAGTGGCTGCGAGGACATGTCGTGACCGGGTTTCCATGGAATCTTGCAGCCTACACGCTGGCTGACTGGACCGTTCTGTCCCAAGCCGCTTCGGTGGTCGGCAGCTACGGGCTTGGATTTCTCCTCGTGCTGTGTGCGTCACTTGC
>JANOFE010000268.1:0-27021 GCA_031413495.1 Pseudorhodobacter sp.
ACCGAGCAAAAGCTGGCCCCTTTAGACGTTCGTCGATCCTATTTCGACCCCATCCGCCCCCAATGAAGGAGTAGTTTGGTGGAGTCGCCGGGTACCGCCCCCGGGTCCGAGCCGCGTATTACGGGTGCGTTTATCGCCATATTTCTGGTTGCCCAGAACAAGATCAATATAGGGGTGGGGTTGGGGCTGTGCAAGCGGCAAGGGGCCGTATGTTATCTGTGCTTTCGGCGTGCTTTATCTGTGCATACGGCGGGCTGCCAGACCAAGTGGCCAAAGATCGCATAAAAATGCCCGTGC
This sequence comes from Pseudorhodobacter sp., assembly GCA_031413495.1. Classification (GTDB taxonomy): domain Bacteria; phylum Pseudomonadota; class Alphaproteobacteria; order Rhodobacterales; family Rhodobacteraceae; genus JACMNW01. The sequence goes on from JANOFE010000268.1 coordinate 298, forward strand.
AATCGGTTGCACGGGCATTGTCGGTGCAGCAAATGTGCCGGGTCAGAAGCCGGCTTTGATCAGCTCAAACTCCTCGATCATCTTGTCGCGGAAAGCCTGATCAATCGGGTTTTGCGCCAGCAAGGTTGTAGTCACCGGATCGACGAAGGATGCTTTCAGTTCTTCAGCAGGCACCGTGGCGATGGCCGCGTCATTGGCGTGGGCATAGCCCAATTCATCCAGCAAGCCCTTGGCAGAGGTCGGGGCCAGCATCGAGTTGATGAAATCATAGGCTTTGTCTTCAACGCCGGGGCCGTCTTTGAAGTTCACGTAACCACAGAACCATGTGGCGGCACCTTCGATAGGGGAACGTTGGAAGCCCACATTAAAGCCTTCGTCCTGCAACAGCGCCACGCCGTCGTTCCACGACCATGCAATCAGCACTTCGCCAGTGGCCATCAGCTGCGCCTGTTCGGACGGGTCAGCCCAATATGCGCGCACGTTGGGGTGCACTTCGCGCAGCCACGCGGCGGCGGCGGCAAATTGTTCATCGGTGACTGCGGACCAATCGGTTACACCGGTGGCAAGAAAGGCCAGCGACCAGACGTCATCGGTGCTGTCGGGTAGCGAGATGCGGCCTGCGTAATTCGGGTTTTTGAACACGGCAAGCGACGCCACATCCTCAGCCGACACCTCGTCAGCATTATAGGCGATGGCGGTATAGGCGTAATCGGTCGGGATGAACCAGACGCCCGCATCATCCTTGAACACCGGGGATTCGAGCATGCGCGGTGCGATATTGGCAAATTCCGGAATTTTTGAGGTATCCCAAGGCTCGATCAGGCCTGCATCGCGGTAGCGTGAAACGGAGGCTGCACAGGGGTGGGCCACGTCCGGTTTGAAACCGGAGTTCACCTTTTGGAACGCCTCATCATCATCGGCGAAGAAAGAATAGGTCGGGTTTTGGCCGTGCTTGGCCACGTAATCCACCAGGACAGAGTCAAATTCCCAACCTGCCCAATCGAACACGGTCAGATCATCATCGGCGGCGATCGCCGGAAATCCAGAGCCAAGTGCCAATGCGGCGCTGGCGAGGAGAAGAGTTGTTCTTTTCATTTTCGCTCCCTGCGAGTTTGGGCACGCACCCCGCGCTTGGGCGACATGCGGCGGTACCACGTTAGATTAGGTCTGGCGCTGGCTCAAGCACTGCTTAAGGATGGTGCTGGAAATGCTGGTGACAAGGGAACGGCGGGATGTGGCGGGTAACGTTTAAGACATGCGTCTTATTCTTAGGCAGTAGGATCGCTGCTTGCGCAATGCAGAGGCAGCCATGATCAGCCCGCTTTGGTGCCGCACAATGGCGCAATATAATCTATGGCAGAACCGCGCGATTATTGCGGCTGCAGATCCGTTAGGCCCGGTTATGCGGCAGGAAAACCGGGGTGGGCCGTTCGGGTCGATTGCCGGCAGCTTGTCGCATTTGTTATGGACAGACAGGGTCTGGATGGCGCGGTTTGATGGCGGGGCGGCACCCGATGGCAAATTGGCGGCCAGTGTCACCCAATTTCGCGACTGGCAAATGTACCGGGCAGAGCGCGCGCAGACCGACACGCGCATTCTGGATTGGGCGTCCAGCCTGAGTGATGCTGCGCTGGAAGGCGAATTGTTCTGGATGTCAAAATCTGCAGCGCGCGGCGTATCGCGCCCGGTGGCGATTTGCGTGACCCATTTTTTTATGCAGCAGGTGCATCATCGCGGGGCGGTGCATGCATTGCTGGGGGCGGCTGGGGCAAAGGTGGATGACGCGGCCTTGTTCCTGATGCCGGATTTGTTGGAATAGGGTGGAATGATGTTCAAGGCACTGTTGGTTGAAAAAGATGATGCAGGCAAAACCCATGCGTCTGTGCAGGATTTGCCTGATGATCGGTTGCCTGCAGGCAACGTGACGGTCGCGGTCGAGTATTCGACGCTGAATTACAAGGACGGGCTGTGCATTGGCCCCGGTGGCGGCTTGGTGCGGACATATCCGCATGTGCCGGGCATTGATTTTGCAGGGTCCGTGCTGACCTCTGATGATGCGCGATATTCGCCGGGCGACCGCGTGGTGTTGACCGGCTGGCGGGTGGGCGAGGCGCATTGGGGCGGTTATGCCACCCGCGCACGGGTGAAGGCGGATTGGCTGGTGCCATTGCCAGCGGGGATTTCGACCAAACATGCGATGGCAGTTGGCACGGCGGGTTTCACATCCATGCTGGCAGTGATGGTGTTGGAAGAACACGGTCTGACGCCTGCCAAGGGCGAGGTTTTGGTGACGGGCGCTGCGGGCGGCGTGGGGTCTGTTGCGGTGGCGATTCTGGCGCGGCTTGGGTATTCGGTGGCAGCTGTGACCGGGCGGCCGGAGGCGGAAGGCTATTTGCGCGGTCTGGGGGCTGCGCGGATTGTTGCGCGCGCCGATCTGGCGGAGGTGGTGAAACGGCCGTTGGAGACGGAGGCCTGGGCGGGCTGCATTGATGCGGTGGGCGGCGCGATGTTGGCGCGGATACTGGGGCAGATGAAGATGGATGCGTCTGTGGCCGCAGTTGGGCTTGCGGGTGGCGCGGATTTGCCCGCATCGGTGGTGCCGTTTTTGCTGCGCGGGGTGAACCTGCTGGGGATCAATTCGGTTTTTGTGCCCTATGCACGCCGGGTGACGGCTTGGGACCGGATCGCACGGGATTTGCCGATGGAGAGGCTGGAGGCGATGGTACGTATGGCGGGGCTTGCCGATCTGCCCGCGCTGGGCGCTGCGATTTTGCGCGGCGAGGTGCAGGGGCGGGTCGTTGTGGATGTGAATTTGTGACGGGGCTCTGTGAATTCGATTTCTTTGAAGAAATCGACGCGGAACCTTTGAAGGCTCCGGTTCGGAGTTTTTGAAAACTTCGTTTGCGATTGGGAAACAGGGCCGCGCTTTGATTGCGCGGCCCTGTCGCTGTTTCAGAGCAACCCGCGTTCCCACGGGCCGGTGATGGCGAATGTGATGCCGGGGGTCTGGATGTTCACGAACAGCCAGCGACCGGATGGGTCAAAAGTGGCACCCGCCCATTCATTGTTGCGGTGATCCTCGGCCTTGATGAATTCGGTCGATTTGCCTGCAGCCCGCACTTCGGCCTCGGTCAATTGCACGTTGTTTTTGGCGAACAGATACGTCTCGCCAGCCGGGGTCAGGCCCATCAGGCGTTCACCCTTGCCAAAATCATCCTCAACCCCGCCGCCATCTTCGCACAGCAGAATACCGCCACGGGGGGAGACAGTGACGTTGTCAAAGTTGTTGCCCGCGACTTTGTTCTGCGCCTGAAAGATGCAGGTCAGCAGGTTGGCTGCCGGATCAAATGTCCAAACCGACCCGTCCCCGCGCCCGGCGATGCCCGCGTATTCAGACGCGGGATCAGCGTCCATGCCCGACGAGGTGTCAGTCATGTAGATCAGGCGGTCGGATGCGGAATACCAGCAGCCTTCCAGCCGTGACATGCGCAAAGCCCCCAGATTGCGGCCCTGAACAAACGGACCGGACGCTTTGTTATCAGCGTCATGTGGGGCTTCGGTGAAAGACTGCGGCGCAAGATCGGGGTCTTCGATCTTGACCCATTCCACTGCGTATTGATCGCCCATGGAGGGATCAAGAAGATCGGCTTTGTCCATGCCAGCGGCCTTCGCCATGTAAAGCGTGCCGCCCTGTTCCAAGGCACCCAGTTTCTTGGAGGTGTCGGTCGGTTCGAACTTGTAAAGGCCGGATTGGTTGCGGTCATCTTCGGTCAGGTAAACGGCGCCGCCGATGGGATCAAAGGCAATCGCCTCATGGTCCATCCGGCCCATTGCCTTGATAGGCTTGCCCGATGTCATGCCGGTATCGGGAGACACTTCAAAGACATAGCCATGCTTCATGCCGCCCATTTCGGTGAAGTCAGATTTGTCTTCTTCGCAGGAAAGCCAAGTCCCCCAAGGCGTTGGGCCACCAGCACAGTTGTTCCAAGTGCCGCCCAGAACGGGTTCGATGGCGGTGAATTTGCCGTCGGTGAACACAAGCTTTGTATTGCCGCCACCCGCCATGCCGATGATTTCATTGTCGTCATTGTCTTCGCCGATGTTCGTGTCGGCTTTGTTGTAAATAGCCGGGGCCTCGATGCGGCCATAAAGCGGGTTGACCGTTACTTCGTGGTTGCGGATCAGGGTCATCTCGGGTTTGCCGCCAACGATGCGGCTGCGCACCACGGCCATGCCATCATGGCTGGTGGGGTTCGGGCGGCCATCGGACATGGTATCACCAGACCAACCGAATGTTTGGTAGGCAAAACCTTGCGGCAGTTGCAGCAGGGGCAGGCCTGTTACCTGATCCTTGACCGGGGATACCGGGCCGTAGGGCGAGGCGATGGGGTCGATCCGTGCCAATGCGGAGGCACGGCGACCGGACAGGGATGCGAAGGGCAGGGCCAGCATGGATGCAGCCGCGCCGCGCAGAAGGGAACGGCGGGTGGGGGTGGTGAACATATCTCTGTCTCCCGTTTGTTGCGGTGGATGGAGCCCGCGCTTTTGCGATAAGCTGGGGAGCGGACAGGATTGCGCAGTTGCATGACAGCAAGGTGATGGCTTTGCGACAATTGCAGGTGTGCGGCTGCGGGATGGTCGCTTGACCCTGCGCAAAAGGCGCGCGATGCATAAAGGCAAATAGGGGATACCAATGACCAAACTTGATATGACTTTCGTGCGGGCACAGTTCCCGGCGTTTGAAGCGCCTTTGACCAAAGGCCAAGCGTTTTTTGAGAATGCAGGCGGGTCTTATCCATGTCGACAAGTGGTAGATCGGTTGGCGCGGTTTTATACCGAACGAAAGGTGCAACCCTATGCGCCCTATGCGGCGTCGCAGGCGGGCGGTGACGAGATGGACGAGGCACGGGTACGGCTGGCGGCCCTGATGGGGGTTGATACGGATGAGCTGTCATTCGGGCCGTCGACCAGCACCAATACCTATGTTCTGGCCCAAGCGGTGCGGCAATGGCTGACAGGCACAGATGGTGCGGTGGTGGTGACCAATCAGGACCATGAGGCAAATTCGGGCGTCTGGCGGCGGTTGGCGGACGCGGGCATTGACGTGCGCGAATGGCAGATTGACCCGGAAACGGGGCATCTTGACCTCGATGATCTGGCGGCATTGCTGGGCGATGGCAAAGTGCGGCTGGTGTGTTTTCCGCATTGTTCCAACGTGGTGGCCGAGATCAACCCGGTGGCCGAAATATGTGGCATGGTGCGGGCGGCGGGTGGCTATACGTGCGTAGACGGCGTCAGTTATGCACCGCACGGCTTGCCGGATGTGCGGGCGTTGGGGGCGGATGTGTATCTGTTTTCGGCCTATAAAACCTACGGGCCGCATCAGGGGATCATGACGATCACGCACAAGTTTGGCGCGGAATTGCCGGCGCAGGGGCATTGGTTCAACGCGGATAGTTTGTATAAGCGTTTCACGCCGTCTGGCCCGGACCACGCGCAAATTGCGGCCTGCGCAGGCATGGCAGATTATGTTGACGCGCTTTACGCCCGGCATTTCGGCGCAGGTGATGCGACGCCGCTGGCGCGCAACGCCGCTGTGCATGATCTGATGCGCGTGCAAGAAATTGAAGCAACGCAGCCGTTGTTGGATTATCTGGCAGCGCGCAATGATCTGCGGTTGATCGGGCCAAGGCATGCAAAAGACCGCGCGCCTACGGTGGCGGTGGCGCTGCACGGGGCGGCAGAGCCGGTGGCAGAACGGCTGGCCAAGCACGGTATCAACTGTTTGGGGGGCGATTTTTATGCAGTGCGCCCGCTGGAGGCGATGGGCGTTGATCTGGACCGCGGCGTTTTGCGGATGAGTTTGACGCATTATACCAGCGCCGATGATGTGAGCCGCCTGATCACGGCGTTGGACGCGGAATTGTAAGGGACAAGGGGGGCGGTCTGCCCCCCCTTGGCCTTTGGCCAATTCACCCCCCGAGGATATTTGTGAACAGAAAAAGCGGGCAGGGGTTGATCTTGGGTCACTTGGGTTAAGTCACCTGAAACTTTTGGCGCACCCGATGCGTTTCTTTGACATTACCAGATTGGCCGGAACCAGATGACCGAAACACCTCTTATCCTGTGGTTCCGCCGTGATTTGCGGCTGTCGGATCACCCGATGCTGACGGCGGCGGTGGCAACCGGGCGGCCGTTGATCCCAGTGTTCATTCTTGACCCGGAAACCGAGGCGCTGGGGGCGGCGGCGAAGTGGCGGCTGGGGCTGTCGTTGGACCATTTTGCGGGTCGGCTGGCGGGGTTGGGCAGCCGCTTGATCTTTCGGCGCGGGGCGGCGTTGGCGGTGCTGGAGTCGTTGATTGCTGAGACCGGGGCAAGCGGGGTGATCTGGTCGCGGCTTTACGATCCGGCGTCGAAAACGCGGGATGCGGCGGTTAAGGCCGCGCTGAAAGCACGGGGATTTGGGGCCGATAGTTACGCAGGTCATTTGCTGCATGAGCCTTGGACGGTGGAAACCGGGCAGGGCGGGTTTTACCGGGTTTACACGCCGTTTTGGCGCAGTGTGAAAGACCGCGATGTCGCGGCACCGGTGGCGGCACCGAATGCTTTGCGGGGGCCGGATGTTTGGCCTGGGTCGGATGCCCTGAGCGATTGGTTGCTTGGGTCAGAAATGCACCGTGGGGCTGCGGTTGTGCAGCCTTATCAATGCGTGGGCGAAATGGCTGCAACTGCCAAGCTGGACGCGTTTCTGGAAGGGCCGATTGACCGCTATACAGACGCGCGCAATTTGCCGGATAGGGTCGGCACATCGGGGCTGTCGCAGAACTTAGCGCTGGGTGAAATCGGCCCGCGCCATGTGTGGCATGCGGCGATGCGGGTTTGGCTGACGGGAAGTGCCGGGGCCGAAACATACCTTAAGGAATTGATCTGGCGGGAATTTGCCTATCATCTGCTGCATCATACGCCGCATATTGCTACAGCGAATTGGCGTGAGGATTGGAATGCCTTCCCGTGGCGTGGGGATAGCGACGATGCGGAACGCTGGCGGCGGGGCATGACAGGCGAGCCGTTTGTTGATGCGGCCATGCGCGAGATGTACGTGACCGGCACAATGCACAACCGGGGCCGGATGATTGTCGCAAGTTACCTGACCAAGCATCTGTTGACCGATTGGCGCGTGGGCCTTGATTGGTTTGCGGAGTGTCTGACCGACTGGGACCCCGCATCAAACGCAATGGGTTGGCAATGGGCAGCGGAATCGGGGCCGGATGCTTCGCCCTATTTTCGCATCTTCAACCCGGCGACGCAGGCGGAAAAGTTTGACACGGGCGGTGTGTATCGGCGGCGGTTCATCGCGGAATTGTCGCGCCACCCAGAGGCCGAGGCGCTGTCGTATTTCGAGGCGGCACCCCGAAACTGGCGGCTTGATCCGAATGCGCCCTATCCCACGCCCATAATTGCGCTATCTGACGGACGTGAGCGTGCATTGGCAGCGTATGGGCAACGAAATGCTTGAGTGCGTTTGTATCATCTGTGACGGTGTGACGGGCGCTGAAAAACAGGGTGTCGCGCAAGACGACACTTCAAAAACGGAAACTTCGGGGAAGACATGACAGTTTTTACGAGCCTAAAAGGCCAGTCCGGCCTGCCACGCTATTTTGGCCATGCGTTCGATGTGGCGCGCAAGCTGGAACATGGGCGGCTTGATTTTACCTTGCCAGACGGGCGCACTTTTCGGGCGGAAGGCGAAAAAAAGGGACCGGTCGCCGAGATTTTCGTAAACAATCCTGATACGTTTGCGAGGTTGATCCGCGAAGGCGATCTGGGTTTTTGTGACGCCTATCTGGAGGGCTGGTGGACCAGCCCGGATTTGCAGGCCTTCATGGACCTGATCCATACCGACAACAATTCTGTCTATGACGGCTATCCCGGCATGGCATTGGTGCGCAGCTATGAGAAGGCCCGCCACTGGTTGCGTGGCAATTCGCGCGCGCAGGCTAGAAAAAACATCGCGCATCACTATGATCTGGGCAACGAATTTTACGGCCTGTGGCTGGATCAGACGATGACCTATTCGTCGGCCAAGTTCGAGACGGGGCAAGAAAGTCTGGAACATGCGCAGATGCTGAAATACGCCAGTATGGTGGATCAGATGGGGGCGGTACCCGGCGATCATGTGCTGGAAATTGGCTGCGGCTGGGGCGGGTTTGCCGAATATGCGGCGAAAGAACGGGGTCTGCGGGTGACCGGTTTGACCATCAGCCAGGCGCAGCATGACTATGCGGTGGCACGTATCGCCAAAGCGGGGCTGTCTGACCGGGTGGAGATCAAGATGCAGGATTACCGCGATGAGCAGGGGTCTTATGACGGCATTGCCAGTATCGAGATGTTCGAGGCCGTCGGTCAGCGGTATTGGCCAGTTTATTTCGACACCCTGCGCGACCGCCTAAAACCGGGTCGCCATGCAACGTTGCAGATTATCACTGTGCAGGACAAGCGGTGGGAAGTTTACCAGCGTGGCGTTGATTTCATTCAGAAATATATCTTTCCGGGGGGGATGTTGCCGTCCCCGATGGCGTTGCGGGATGAGGTAAGGCGGGCTGGGCTGACCATTCGCAGTTCCATCGAATTTGGTCAAAGTTACAGCCAGACCCTGCGCCGTTGGCATGACACGTTCAACCACCGCTGGGATGAAGTGGCACATATGGGCTTTGATGACCGGTTCCGGCGGATGTGGAATTTTTACCTAACCTCTTGCGCGGGCGCGTTTCTGGGCGGTAACTGCGATGTAACACAAATCACAGTGACCCGCCCAAGGTAGAGCCATCATGCCCACAGCTGCGAAAATAGTCGGTGCCGTTTGTTTTGCGATATTCGGGTATTTGGCGGCGTTAAGCGTGATCCCGGTGTTGCCGGAAGGCACCCAAATTGGCCGTATGCGCGAGGTGTCCGCGTTTATCGGGTTGTTGAACGGCTGGTTCATCATGGGGCGGTTGACCGGAAATGGTTTTCGCGCGGGCATCGGATCGGGCATGCGCACGGCGATTACGGTTGTGATCTGGGCGCTGATCGTGTTCTCGATTTATGAAATGGTCTTGCGATCAACCAAGCTGCGCTATGACGGCCCGATGGAGGCCGTGACAGCCGCCTTTGGCCTGATGCTGGACTATGGTCGGATGATGTTAACCAAAGAAATCATAGGCACGATCCTGATTGTCGGAGGCATTTGTGGTGCCATAACCGAATGGGCCGGTAGACGCTGGAAATAGCCGATGGTCAGTGTGTTCTTTTATGGCACCCTGTGCCATCCGCCGTTTTTGGCAGTGGTTCTGGGGCGGGATGCTGACACATCACCGGCCGAGCTTTTAGATCACGCGGTTTGCTGGGCCGAAGGTCAAGATTTTCCGATCATTCAAGGCAAGCCCGGACGTCGCGCCAAGGGGGTGTTGGTGCGGGGCCTTGGCGAGGCTGATATTTCGCGTATCAGGTTCTATATGGGCGGTTTCCCTGTCACGACACGTGCGGTGACCGTGCATGTCGGTGACACCACTGAGGCGGCAATCGGATATTTCGCGGACACCAGCGCGGTGATGCCGGGGCGGGACTGGTTGCTGCAAGACTGGGTCACGAAATGGGGTGACACGGCAATCGCGACGGCTGCGGATGTGATGGCGCATTATGGTGTGACCGAAGCGGGCGCGCTTGGCACGCGGCGCGGGGCGATGCTGGTGCGGGGTGCGGCGCGGGTGCGGGCGGCAAGGCCCGGTCCCGCAACTCTGCGCCGTGTCATGACTGCGGGTGATGTGCTTGTTTCGGCGCGCCATTACCCCTATGCGCATTTCTTTTCGGTCGAAGAATATGATCTAAGCTTTCGCCGTTTTGATGGCACGATGAGCACCGTGGTGAACCGGGCCACCTTCATTTCCGGCGATGCGGTGACGGTGCTGCCCTATGATGCGGTGCGCGACAGAGTTCTGCTGGTGGAACAGTTTCGGGCCGGGCCTTACGCGCGCGGCGATGCGAACCCGTGGCAGTTGGAGGCGATTGCCGGGCGAATTGATCCGGGCGAAACAGCCGAGGATGCCGCGCGTCGCGAGGCGGTGGAAGAGGCCGGGTTGGTGTTGGGGGAATTGCTAACCGTTGCCGGGTATTATCCGACGCCGGGGGCAAAGACAGAATTTTTATATAGCTACGTGGCCTTGTGTGATCTGCCGGATGGCAGCGCCGGGGTGTTCGGGGTGAAAGGCGAGGCAGAAGACATTCGTGGGCATTTGGTATCGTTTGATCAGTTGATGGGATTGGTGGCATCAGGCGAGGCGTCGAATGCGCCGCTGATTTTAACCGCATTGTGGTTGCAGCGGGAACGCGGGCGGTTGCGCGGAGTTTGAGGTAATGCCCCAGATTTTTTGAAAAATCTGGGGCGGAATTTTCGAAAATTCCGGGTGCTTTACAGCGCGAGGCTGGTCCAAGCCCCGTTGCGTTTCGATGACCGCACACAGGCATCAACAAATGCCACACCTTCAAGGCCCTCTTTAAGGCCGGGGTAGGTAACGGCACTGTCCAGTGCGGTGCCATCACGGCGCGATTGGATGGCGCGGGCGGCTTCGGCATAGATATTGGCGAAACCTTCGAGGTAGCCTTCGGGGTGGCCGGGGGGGATGCGGCTAACGCGGGCGGCCTCTGGCCCCGATCCGGCCCCGCCGCGTGTCAGGCGGTAACGGGGCGCGCCAAGTGGGGTGACCCACAGGTAATTCGGGTCTTCCTGCGCCCATTCAATGCCGGCCTTGGTGCCAAAAATCCGCAAGCGCAGGCCGTTTTCGCAGCCGGATGCGACTTGGCTGCACCACAGCATGCCGCGCGCGCCAGAGGTGTAGCGCATCATGACATGCGCGTTGTCATCAACCCGCCTGCCCGGAACAAAGCTTTGCAGATCGGCGCATAGGCTTTCCAGCGTCAGGCCACTTACGAAATTGGCAAGGTTAAAGGCGTGCGTGCCAATATCGCCGGTGGAGCCACCCGCGCCGGATTTGGCGGGATCGGTGCGCCAATCAGCTTGTTTTTGGCCGGAATTTTCCAAGGGTTCGGCCAACCAATCCTGCGCATATTCGACTTGCACAAGGCGAATGTCGCCAAGCGTGCCCGCACCCACCATCGCCTTAGCCTGCCGGATCATCGGGTAGCCGGTGTAATTATGCGTTAGCACAAAAATCACGCCAGCGGCTTCGGCGGCCTTGGCCAGTTTTTTCGCCTCGGGCAATGTCGCGGTCAGCGGTTTGTCACAGATCACATGGATGCCGCGTTTCAGGAATTGCAGGGCAACCGGTGCGTGCATGTGGTTGGGGGTGACAATGGCCACCACTTCGATGCCGTCTTTGCGGCGGGCTTCTTTCGCGGCCATTTCGCCGTAACTGCTATAGGCGCGGGACACGCCCAGATCGGCGGCCGAGGCGAGGGATTTTTCGGCATTGGATGAAAAACACCCTGCAACCAGTTCATATTGATCATCTATCCGGGATGCGATGCGATGGACGGCCCCGATAAACGCATCGCGGCCACCGCCGACCATGCCAAGACGAATGCGGGGGCTGCGGGCGACGTGGGCACCTGTGATAGCCATGATCAATCCAATCCTAACATGCGGCGGTTGGTGGCGTGATCTGTGCCAGCATCCGCGAAATCGTCGAACGCGCGTTCTGTTACCCGGATGATGTGGGCGCGGACGAATTCGGACCCTTCACGCGCGCCGTCTTCGGGATGTTTAATGGCACATTCCCATTCCACCACGGCCCAGCCATCATAGCCGTATTGGGTGAGTTTTGAGAACACCGATCCGAAATCAACCTGACCATCGCCCAAGGACCGGAAGCGGCCAGCGCGGTTGATCCATGACTGGTAGCCACCATAAACGCCCTGTCGCCCGGTAGGGTTCAGTTCGGCATCCTTGACGTGGAACATTTTTATGCGGTCATGGTAGATGTCTATATTAGCAAGGTAATCAAGGTGTTGCAGCACGTAATGGCTGGGATCATACAGCATGTTGCAACGTTTGTGGTTGCCTACACGGTCTAAGAACATCTCGAACGTCACGCCATCATGCAGGTCTTCGCCGGGGTGAATTTCGTAGCATAGGTCAATGCCGCAATCCTCTGCATGGTTCAGGATGGGCAGCCAGCGCTTAGCCAATTCGTCAAACGCGGCCTCGACCAGACCTGCCGGGCGTTGTGGCCATGGGTAGATGTAGGGCCATGCCAGCGCGCCGGAAAAGGTGGCATGGGCGGTGAGGCCAAGGTTTTTTGAAGCGGTCAGGGCAAGTTTGACCTGATCGACCGCCCAAGCTTGGCGCGCTTTGGGGTTGCCGCGCACGGAAGGGGTGGCGAATCCATCAAACGCATCGTCATAGGCGGGGTGAACGGCAACCAGTTGGCCCTGCAGGTGGGTGGACAATTCAGTGATTTGAATGCCGGATTCGGCGGCCACACCTTTGATTTCATCGCAATAGGTTTTGGATTTAGCTGCTTTTTCCAGATCGAACAGCCGCGCGTCCCAGCTTGGCACCTGCACGCCCGCATAGCCCGCATCGGCGGCCCATTCGGTGATGCCGCGCCACGAATTGAACGGGGCGGCATCGCCCGCGAACTGCGCCAGAAACAGGGCAGGGCCCTTGATGGTTTTCATTTTATCTTCCCCTCGGGCCAGTGCCCTGATCCGCCTTTCCAGTGATGTTGGCATGATGTGCCGCATGAGGGAAGGGATAAGCGCGGCAAAAGGTTGCGCTAACGGCGACGAATTGCCAATCAGCTTGATTGCGCAAGCGTGCCCCTTCATAAGCGGATTTCAGAGATCACGGGTTTGGGGCGGATGGACGCAGAGACACGCAAAATACCGTCGCATGAAGTGACCTATGGCCGCTTGCGCGACATGGTGCTGTTTGGGCATTTGGAACCGGGGCAACCGGTGACCATTCAGGGCTTGATCCGTGATCTTGAGGCGGGGATGACGCCGGTGCGCGAGGCGATCCGGCGGCTGGCCGCCGAGGGCGCGTTGCTGCCGCAGGGTAACCGGCGGGTATCGGTGCCGCATCTGACGCCCGCGTTGGTGGATCAGGTGGCGTTTGCGCGGCTGTCGATTGAACCGCATTTGGCGGAACTGGCGATGGCTTCGATGACGCCGGATTTGATTGCGCAGTTGGAGGCGATAGACGGGGCGGTTGACCAAGCCATTCAGGCAGGCAATGTGCATGGCTATCTGGAGGCGAACCATCGCTTTCACTTTGCCCTATATGAAGCGTCTGGTGCCCCCATACTGGTGGATATCGCGCGGTCACTTTGGTTGCGGTTTGGGCCATCTTTGCGGGTGGTTTGCGCGCATGAAAATGTGCAGCTGCTGCCCGACCAGCATGGTGTGGCACTGGCCGCGATGCGGGCGGGTGACGGCCCCGCTTTGGCCCGCGCGATTGAGCGTGACATTGCCCAAGGGCTTGATCAGGTCCGGCTTGCGCTGGCCTATGGCGAAATTTGATCAAATTTCTTGAACTCGGTAGAATTTGATCATATCTTGGGGTAATCAGTCTGGCAGAATGCCCGACTCCCCCTTATTTCTTTGCAGCGAGGCCGCCATGAACATGATCACCAACCATATGCCGACGGCTGAACTTCAGGCGCTGGATGCGGCCCACCATATGCATCCGTTCACCGACAACGGCGAACTCGCGACGCGCGGCGCGCGGGTGATGACGCAGGCCAAGGGCGTGTGGCTGACTGACAGCGAAGGCAACAAGATCATTGATGGCATGGCCGGGCTGTGGTGTGTGAACATCGGCTACGGGCGCGATGAATTGGCCGATGTGGCCGCGCGCCAGATCAAAGAGCTGTGCTATTACAACACCTTCTTCATGACGACGCATGTGCCTGCGATTGCACTGGCGGCAAAAATTGCCGAACTGGCACCGGGCGATTTGAACCATGTGTTCTTTGCGGGGTCGGGATCAGAGGCGAATGATACCAATATCCGGCTTGTGCGCCGGTATTGGGATATCAAGGGTCACCCCGAAAAACGCGTGTTTATCAGCCGCAAGAATGGCTATCACGGGTCGACCATGGGCGGCGGGTCGCTTGGCGGGATGACCTATATCCACGCGCATGGCGGCATGATTGACGGCATCGTGCATATCGGCCAGCCGCATTGGTATGCCGAAGGCGGCGATATGACGCCCGAAGCGTTTGGCCTGATGCGCGCGCAGGAGCTGGAGGCGAAGATCCTTGAACTCGGCGTCGAAAACGTCGCGGCGTTTATTGCGGAACCTGTGCAGGGCGCGGGCGGGGTGATCATTCCGCCGTCAACCTACTGGCCCGAAACTCAGCGGATTGTGGATAAATATGGCATCCTGCTGATCGCGGACGAGGTGATTACCGGGTTCGGGCGCACGGGCAACTGGTTTGGGTCGCAGACCTTCAACATTCGCCCCAATATCATGACCATCGCGAAGGGCCTGTCGTCGGGCTATATGCCCATCGGCGGGTCGATTGTCTGTGATGAGATTGCCCATACCTTTGAAGGGTCTGGCGATTTTAACCACGGCTACACCTATTCCGGGCATCCGGTGGCGGCGGCGGTGGCGCTGGAAAACCTGCGGATCATTCAGGAAGAAGGTCTTGTGGAGCATGTTCAAAACGTGGCCCACCCCTATTTGGCCGAACAATGGCACGCATTGGCCGATCATCCGATGGTGGGGGAAACCAAACTGGTGGGTCTGATGGGGTCGCTGGCTTTGACGCCGAACAAGGAAACCCGCGCGAAGTTCAAATCCGAGGCGGGCAAAGTGGGCTTCCGCACCCGCGAGCGGTGCTTTGCCAACAATCTGGTGATGCGTCATGTGGGCGACCGGATGATCATTTCGCCGCCGTTGGTAATCACGACGGATGAGATTGATATTCTGATCACCCGCGCGCGCAAGTCTTTGGACGAAAGCTATGCCGGGTTAAAGGCGGACGGGATGTTTGTCGCCGCCTAAAGTGGAAAGCAGGGCAGGGGTTCTTGAGTTTGGCGCTTTTGGCCCCTACACAATGGGGACGCGCCAAAAGGAGCCTGCCCATGCATATTTACAGCGACCTTGCCGATACGATTGGGAAAACCCCGCTTATGCGCCTTAAAAAGGCGAGCTTGCTGACGGGTTGCGAAATTTTGGGCAAGTGCGAGTTCATGAACCCGGGACAGTCGGTCAAGGATCGGGCGGCGCTTTATATGATCAAGGATGCCATCGCGAAGGGCGAGTTGCGCCCCGGTGGCACCATTGTCGAAGGCACAGCGGGGAACACCGGCATTGGGCTGGCGCTGGTTGGCGCGTCGATGGGGTTTCGCACGGTGATCGTTATTCCGGAAACGCAAAGCCAGGAAAAGAAAGATATGCTGCGTCTTGCGGGCGCGGAATTGGTGCAGGTACCGGCAGCACCCTATAAGAATCCGAACAATTATGTGCGGTATTCGGGGCGTTTGGCGGCGGCACTTGCAAAAACCGAACCAAACGGGGCCATCTGGGCCAATCAGTTTGACAATGTGGCCAACCGGCAGGCGCATGTGGAAACCACCGGACCAGAGATTTGGGATCAGACCGATGGTACGGTGCATGGCTTTGTCTGCGCGGTGGGGTCTGGCGGCACCCTAGCCGGTGTTGCCATAGCCTTGCAGCCAAAGGGCGTAAAAATTGCCCTTGCCGACCCAGAAGGCGCAGCCCTGCACAGCTTCTACACGACCGGCAAATTGGACAGTCCCGGCACATCCATCACCGAAGGCATCGGACAGGGGCGCATTACCGCCAACCTTGAAGGCTTCACGCCGGATTACAGCTATCGCATTTCAGATGCAGAGGCGTTGCCGATTGTGTTTGATTTGCTGCGCGATGAGGGTCTGTGCATGGGCGGGTCTACCGGCATCAATATTGCCGGGGCCATACGCATGGCGCGCGATATGGGGCCGGGGCACACGATTGTGACCATTCTGTGTGATTATGGCAGCCGCTATCAATCAAAGCTGTATAACCCCGCGTTCCTGAAGGAAAAAGGCTTGCCGGTGCCAGATTGGCTTGACCGCGGCCCGCGTGCCGTTCCCACCGTGTTTGAAGACGCATGACAGCGCACTTTGGCAGGGCACTGGCAGCGCTTTCACTGGCGCTGCTGTTTGGCCTGTTTTCTGCTGTTCTGGCGACTGCGCAAACCAAGGATGCAAACACGCTGTCAACGGACGTGGTGCCGGCCAGCACGCTTGATTACGGCGCATGGGCATCAATGGCATTGCGCGCAGAAGGGGTGATCGAGGATCGCGCCGCATTGGGCGAAAGCCTTGAGGAAATCAGAACACAACTGGTCGATTGGCGCGAGGCATTTTTGGTCGCGCAAAGCGCTAATTCGGCGCGCATCGGAAATCTGCGCGCACAGATTTCGGCGCTTGGCCCCGCCCCTACCGAAGGTGCAAGCGAGGCCAGTGAAATCGCAGGCAGGCGCACCGAGTTATCCGATCAACTGGTGCGCCTGCAAGCGCCCGGCATTGCGGCGGATGAGGCATATAGCAGGGCCGATGGTCTGATCCGAGAGATTGATCAGGTTTTGCGGGAACGTCAGGCGGATGAATTGTTGCGCCTTTGGCCGGCCCCGATCAACCCGGCAAACTGGCCCGCCGGCGTGCGTGCTTTGTCTTCGGTGGCCGTTGGGCTGTGGGCGGAGACGGCAGATCGTTGGCAGCGGGCTGAAGCGCGCACGCAACTGGGCGACAATTTCCCTTTGACTTTGCTGTTCCTGGCGCTGGCGGGCGGGCTTTTGTGGCGTGGGCGCACATGGATTGACCAGGTGGTGCACCGTTTGCAAGGCAATGCGTCTGCCCGCGGTGTCAGAATGTGGAGCCTTATCGCGTCACTTGGACAGATACTGATCCCGACACTTGGCGCGGTTGCACTTGCCACGGCCCTGACGCTTACCGCTTTGCTGGGGCCGTTGGGTGAAAGTATTGTGCAAAGTCTGCCTGTGGTGGGGTTTGTGTTTTTCGCGGCAATCTGGCTGGGTGGGCAGGCCTTTCCCCGGGTTCCCGGACCCGATGCTGTGTTGCGGCTAACAGATGATCGCCGTGCCAAGGGGCGATTTGCAACGTCGGCATTTGGATTGATCCTTGGGCTGGAGGTGTTGCGCAAAGCCGTTCTGGAACCGATTGGTGCCAGCGAGGCGGCACTGGCGGTGCTGCAATTTCCAATTCTGTTGTTGGGTGGGCTGGTGTTGCTGCGGCTTGGCCATATTCTGCGGCGCCACAAACCGGCCGAGCGTGGCGACGATGAGTTGCCGGTGTTCCGCAACCGAATTCTGCGCTTTTTGGCACAAGGTGCTGTGATCATCGGCGTGCTTGGCCCGGCGCTTGCCGCCGTGGGTTATGTCGCGGCCGGGGCGGCATTGATCTTTCCGGCAGGGCTGTCGCTGGCGCTGGTGGCGCTGCTGTTCATTTTGCAGCAACTGGTTGATGATCTGTTCGGCCTGCTGGCGGGAAATGACGATCCGGGCCGCGCAGCGCTGCTGCCGGTTCTGATAAGTTTTGCGCTGACGCTGGCCAGCCTGCCGATCTTTGCCTTGATCTGGGGTGCGCGATTTGAAGATCTGACCGAACTTTGGACACGGTTCCGCGAAGGATTTCAGCTGGGCGATACCCGCATTTCGCCAACCGACTTTTTGTTCTTCGCCATTATTTTTGCGCTTGGCTATATGTTGACACGGCTGTTTCAGGGGGCGCTGAAATCAACCGTTCTGCCCAAGACCAACCTTGATCAAGGCGGCCAGAACGCCATCGTGGCTGGGGTTGGTTATATCGGAATTTTCGCGGCAGCGCTGGTGGCTATCAATTCCACCGGAATTGATTTGTCTGGCTTGGCTATCGTGGCGGGTGCCTTGTCTGTCGGCATCGGCTTTGGATTGCAGAACATCGTCTCAAACTTTGTGTCTGGCATCATTTTGCTGATTGAACGCCCGGTCTCAGAAGGCGACTGGATTGAGGTCGGCAATGTGCAGGGCATTGTGCGGGCCATTTCTGTACGGTCCACCCGGATCCAGACGTTTGACCGCACCGATGTGATTGTGCCCAATACCGATCTTGTGGCGGGTCGGGTGACCAACTGGACAAGGTTCAGCCTGACGGGGCGGTTGATTGTGCCGGTGGGTGTGGTTTTTGACAGCGACACCCGCCAAGTGGAGCGTATCTTGCGCGACATCGCCGAAGCCCAGCCGATGGCCATCCTGAACCCAGCCCCGGTTGTGGCCTTCATGGGGTTTGGTGCCGATGCGATGAATTTTGAAATACGGGTCATTTTGCGCGATGTGAATTTCAATCTGGAAGTGCGTTCTGAGATCAACCATCAGATCGTCGAACGGCTGACAGCAGCAGGGATTGGCATTGCGCATAATTCGCGCGAGGTGACGCATAAGTTTGCGGCAGACCGTGCCGAGGCCGCTGCCGTGGTCGCAGCTGTGCTGCCTGTGGCGAGCCTTACATCGCAGCCAAACAAAGGGCAGAAGGAATGACCGTTCCGCTGTTTCGCCAGGACCCGTATCTGCGCCACTGCGATGCCCTTGTGGTTGGCCACACAGACGAAGGTGCCATCATCGTAGACCAAACTGTGTTTTACCCCAATGGCGGCGGTCAGCCCGGCGATGCTGGTTATGTTCAATGGGATGCGGGGCGGATTGCAATTGCAACCACCTTAAAGCTGCCGTTTGGCCGGATAGGGCTTGTGCCAGCAGAACCAACCGCAATGCCCGGTTCCGGTGTGCGCATCACGCAGGTGTTAGACTGGGACCGACGGTATCGCCATATGCGGATGCACACGGCGCTGCATTTGCTGTCTGTGGTCATTCCATTGCCGGTGACGGGGGGTCAGATTGGCGCAGAACGGGGCCGGCTCGATTTCGATATGCCCGATCCGCTGGAGGATGTGGCGGCACTTGACGAGGCATTGAATGCGCTGATCGACCGTGATCTTTTGGTGTCTGAATCCTGGATCACCGATGAGGACTTGCTTGCCAATCCCGGCCTTGTGAAAACCATGTCGGTGCGGCCGCCGATCGGGCAGGGCCACATCCGCCTGATCCGGATCGGGCAGGGGGCGGATGAGGTGGATTTGCAACCTTGTGGCGGCACCCATGTGGCCCGCACGGGCGAGATTGGCCGGGTTGAAATTGGCCGGATCGAAAAGAAAGGCCGCCAGAACCGCAGGGTCAGCGTTACCCTTTTGTAATTGCCCGTTTTGTGGGCGCGTTTTTGAAATCAAGCCCTCTTGCAGTGCCCGCCAGACTGCCTATAAGACCGGCCAACGGATCGGTGGCCGAGTGGTCGAAGGCGCACGCCTGGAAAGTGTGTAGGCGGGGAACCGTCTCTAGGGTTCGAATCCCTATCGATCCGCCACCAACCCCCGTCTCCCCTTGTATTCTCTGTTTCACCCCGATTTTCTTCCGTGTTTCCGTGGGTTAGCGAGACTTTCTCCTAACGGAGACGCCTGTTCCCGCCGATGATCTCGCCGTTTGCGCCCCGCGTCTCTGCGGGCTCTGCAACCTGTTCGGTTTGCCCTGCTTTACGATGAATACAGGGAATTATCAGGGAATACTGGATTTTTTGGGCCCATTTGGTGTTTTTGCTCCCTGAATCTGCGCGCGATTTCAGTGGGTTACGGGCCATTTTCCCTGCTCAAAATTAACAGGGAAGTTAAGTCAGCCTAACAGGGTAAATAATTCATGCGAACAGGGAAAGAATTGGGAACAACAGGGAAGGCGCGAATTGGGCTTTGCACATCGCCGGATCGGTCGTTCGTGATGAGATGGTGGCTAGCTTAAACGGCTATGGTTTGACGACATCAGCCCTGCGCAAAAAGCTGCGCTTGCTCGGACCAGTCGATTGGAATGCCTTCGCGCAGAAGCCGGGCGACGGACAGGTCCGAGGGCTGGCGCCCGTCGAGAATGGCGGCCTGGAGCGTGGGGGCCAGGAACGCCAGTGCGATACGGCTGCGGATGTAGGGCTCCGAATGTCCGGTGGCGGCGGTGATCTCGGTCAGCGATGTCCCGGCGCGGAGCGATTTCGCCCAGACATGGGCTTCCGCAAGGGTTCGGATCAGAACCGGATCAGGCGCAGGAAGCATTTCGCCGGCGATGATGCGGGTTTCGACCCCCCGCCTGCGCAGCGTGAAGCTCTGGTCAAAGGCGAGAAGATCGGGGGCGAGGTTTTCGGATGGAACACCCAGCGCGAGTGCGATTGGACCTGCCGCCAGTTGCAGTTTGATCCGCCCCTGTTGCAGTGCGACGGTCGTGATCAGCGATCCGAACAGCACCGCATCACCAACCCGGTGCTGATCGACCAAACGAACACCATCCTCGCAGGTCATGGGCGGGTCGAGGCCGCCAAGACCCTCGGGTTGGAAACTGTCCCCTGCATCCGCATCGAACACATGACCGAGGCCGAGAAGCGGGCCTATGTGATTGCCGATAACAAGCTGGCGCTGAATGCCGGTTGGGATGACGAGCTTCTCGCTCAGGAGCTGCAGGGGTTGCTCGCCACCGACAATATCGGTTTCGACATCGGGGTAATCGGCTTTGAGGTGGCGGAGATCGACAGTCTGGTCGAAGGCTTGACCCCGGAAGATCCGGGCGATCCGGATGATGACATTCTGCCCGACATCGCACCGCGCCGCGTCAACCTTGGCGATGTCTGGCAGTTGGGGCCGCACCGTCTGGCCTGTGGCGATGCGCTGGATCCGGCAGTGTTGACGGGCTTGATGGAGGGGGATCTCGCCCGGATGATCTTCTCCGACCCACCCTATAATGTGAAGATCGACGGCCATGTTGGCGGGTCGGGCAAGGTGAAGCACCGGGAATTTGCGATGGCTTCCGGTGAGATGACAGCGCCGGAGTTCACGACGTTCTTGACTGGCGCCTTCCGCAACATGGCGGATCACAGCCTCGATGGCTCGATTCACTATCTGTGCATGGATTGGCGCCACATGGGCGAGATGCTGGCGGCGGGCCATGCGGTCTATGATGAGTTGAAGAACCTTATCGTCTGGGCCAAAGACAATGGTGGCATGGGGACCTTTTACCGCTCCCGCCATGAACTGATCTTCGTGTTCAAGAAAGGCACCGCACCTCATCTTAACAGCTTTGAGTTGGGCCAGCACGGAAGATACCGCACCAATGTCTGGAACTATCGTGGCGTCAACACGATGCGGACAGGGCGGATGGAAGAGTTGCACCTGCATCCGACGGTGAAGCCGGTGCAAATGATTGGCGATGCCATCAAGGATGTCTCGGGCCGCGGTGAGATTGTTCTGGATGTATTCGGCGGATCCGGCTCCACCCTGATTGCAGCGGACAAAACCGGGCGCCGGGCGCGGCTGGTCGAACTGGACCCAATCTATTGTGACCGGATCCTGACCAGGTGGGAGAGGCAGGCCAAGGATGCCGCCGAGCAGTTGATCTGCGGCTGGCCACGAGAGGATGATATTGCTGGCAACAATGCGCGGGAGGCGGCAGAATGAGGGGTCCCCGGGAAGACGGGTCACCCCGGTCAATTCCATCGTCGGGTAGACTGACAGATTTGTCATCTGTGACACCCGGGCCTGGCAAGCCTGGCCCTTTGGTGGCTGGCGCGGCCTACGACGTCGGCTACGCCAAGCCGCCCGAACAGACCCGGTTCCCCAAGGGCGTCTCAGGCAACCCGCGGGGGAGACCCAAGGGCGCCAAGAACAAACAGCCGGCGCTGAACGAAGAGCGCATGAAGACGATCATTCTGCAGGAGGCTTACCGTGACATCACAGTCCGTGACGGCGAGCGCACTGTCACCGTGCCCATCGCGCAGGCGGTCTTGCGGTCGCTAGCGGTCAACGCGGTCAAAGGCCAGCATCGTTCGCAGCGGTTGTTTGCTGAGTTGCTGGCAGACGTTGAATCCAGCCACAAGGCGCTGCATGACGACTGGTTGCTGACAGCGATGCAGTACAAGGTGGACTGGGAGATTGAACTCCACCGCCGGGCGCGGTTGGGCATCATCGGCGCGCCGGACCCCCTGCCACATCCAGATCACGTGATCATCGATCTGCAAGCCGGAACCGCCCGCGTCGTCGGGCCGTCGACCAAAGAAGAAAAGGCGAGATGGGACAACCACATGGCCCGCAAGGCCGAATTCCAGGCAAAAATCGCTGAATATACAAAAATGCTCGACACCGAAACCGATCCGAAAATACGCAGGCGCATCGAAAAGGATATCGCCCATACCCAAATGATCGTCGACGTGTTTGAGCGTGCGGAAAGAGGGGAGTTGTAAAAAGAATATGACAGGCAGGAAAAATCTATCGCAGGCGCCGCCTACGGCTCATAACCTGAAGGTCACAGGTTCAAATCCTGTCCCCGCAACCAAATTATTAAACAAGATTAAGACGTTACAGGCCGCCCTTCGGGCGGCTTTCTGAATTCCAAATTCTAGGTCAACAATAGGTCAACAAAAACGCGAAAACCGCAGCGAATCCAGTTGGATAGTTGCCCGATAGGACGCCGACCGCGCCAAAACCGCTCAAGGCCGCGCTCAATCGGGCCGGAGGCTGATCTGCAACTGGGCAAGCTCTTCGGGCGTGATCTCGTCCCCAACTTGATCCAGCAGCGCCAGAAGATCGTCCTGTCGGGGCTGCCCGAATGCCAGGCGGTAGAGCGCGACCGACCGGTTCAGCCAGGATAGCCGTGTTTCCTCACGACTGAATGGAAGCGACAAAATGTGCCGCTCGACCTTTACCGGGCCCTCCATCACCCAGAACGGTTCGAGATCGCCCGTGCGCTTTGCTCCTGCATGCGCTGCGTCGAACATGCTGGCCCATGGATCGCTTGCCTGACCTTCAAGCGCATCTTGAAAATGCCCTGTGACAAGGTTCAGCCGGACCGCATGGTTCTTGTAACGGTGGACGCGGCCTTCGCGCTGCTCCATGTCAACAGGATTGCCTGGCAAGTTCCAGTGGACGATGCGGTGGCAGGAGGGATGGAAATCCAGGGTGTTGCTGACAGCAGCAAGGTCTTGGCGCTGTTCCCCATGCCGTCAGTATGATAGAACAACCGCCGCGCCAGATCGGCCGCCTCGCTGTCGCCGTGCAGAAGATCGTCAAAGCGCTGGAATTCGTCGAGAATGATCAGATCGGGTTCGAGGGACTGAAGCGAGGCTTGCGCCAGAATTCCGCGCAATTCGCCGATCAGGGCGGTGCAGGCGTGGCGCAGGTCGCCGACGACCTGCCGATGGCGCGCGACCTCGGCATAAAGATCAACGATGCGCATAATCAGGCCGGGGCTGGCCGCGCATTGATGTCTACATTGACGAGGTAGAGCGTTAGCGGCGGCTGCTTTCCGACAATCCTGACCTTAACAGGCTGCTGAAAAAGTGCTAAAGCGCCTCGACCAAGTGCCGGAAACCGGGAAATCCGTCCAGAAACGGAACATAGAACCCCGATTTCGGGCTTTTTTGGATCAAAGATGGAACAGTTTTCGCCAAGAGGTGAGGTCAAAATCCTTTTTCAGCAGCCTGTTAAAGAGCTTGTCCGGATCGTAAGCCTGCTTCCCCTTTTGTGCGGCACTTGTGACGGGCACATCCCCGACCATGGCAAGCACAACGATCTGGTCGAAGGTCGGACCCGATGTACTGCGACTTGAACTGATCGACGGTTGTCTTTCTGGCACGGGGATTATTCCGTTCAGCGGATCACTGAATTGCTTTTGTCGAATATTCCGCATTTGGGGCGGGGCAATTAGGTTCTCTCTTGTTGGCGCGGGATGGTCCCGCAGGCCAGTCAAGACAGGAAAACCATCATGTCGCGTATCAGCACACCGGCGACCATTGAAGCTTCGCCGACCGGCTCGCAGCCGCTTCTTGAAGCCGTGAAAAAGCAGTTCGGGCTGGTGCCGAACCTTTTCCGGGTCGTCGGCAATTCGCCCGCGGCGCTTGAAGGCTATCTCGGCCTGAACGGTGCCTTGGGAAAAGGCACGATCGACGCCAAAACCCGTGAACGGATTGCGCTTGCCGTGGCCGAAATCAATGGCTGCGACTATTGCCTGTCGGCGCACAGCTACATGGGCGCTAACCTGGCCAAACTGGACGAGGCCGAGATTCTGGCCAATCGCCGTGGCGCGTCGAACGATGCCAAGGCCGACGCGGCTGTGCGCTTTGCCGTGTCGGTAACGAAGGCCCGCGGTCACGTCGGGAATGACGATGTGGAGGCCGTCCGCGCCGCCGGTTTCAACGACGCACAGATCGTCGAGATCGTGCTGCATGTCGCGCTGAACACGCTGACCAATTACGTCAACAACGTCGCCGAAACGGCCATCGACTTTCCGGTGGCCAAGCCTCTGGCTGCTTGAGCTTCAGCCAGCCTCATATCCCCAAATCCAAAGGAATCCTGAAGTGAAACCGATGTTCTTGAATACGTTCCGAAGCAACGTTGCACTGGTGGCGACCGCGCTCCTGATGGGAACGCCTTTGCCCTCGCTTGCCTACGATGTCACCTCGACTGCCGCGATCAATGTCGATGCAAATGGCATGATCCTGCGGGGCATTGACCCAACGTCTTATGCAACCGGTGACGCCCCGGTTGCCGGGGCGGCAGACTTTGCAGCCGAGGTGGGCGGGGCGACCTATCTGTTCGCCTCGGCCGCAGCGCGTGACAGCTTTGTTGCGGCGCCTGCGACCTTCGAGCCTGCCTTTGGCGGGTTCTGTGCGGTCGGAGCTGCGTTGGGCAAAAAGCTTGACGGCGATCCGGCGATCTTCCGCAACTTCGAGGGCAAGCTTTACCTCTTCGTTTCCGAAGATGCCGTTGCGCTGTGGGACAAAGACCCGGCCGGCACGCTGGCCACGGCGAATGCGAACTGGCCGAACATCAGCGACAAGACCCCTGCCTCGCTTGAATAACCCCTAATGGCCGGTCTGACGGCTGTCACATCCGATCCCCGGGCAGAAGTCGGTTTGCCCGGGGATGCTTTTTGCGGAACCCGTTCGGGCACCGTCTGGACCACGAAAGGGAAGCTCATGCGCCGTGTCGTCGTCACCGGGATGGGGATCGTCTCGAGCATTGGAAACACGCTGGACGCGGTGGAAGCCGCGCTGCGGGCGGGGAAATCCGGCATCACCTTTGCACCCGACTATGCCGAGCACGGCTTTCGCTGTCAGGTGCACGGGGCGCCGGACATCGTTCTTGCAGACCATATCGAGAAACGCGATCTGCGGTTCATGGGGGATGGGGCTGCGTTCAACTTCATCGCGATGTCGCAGGCGATCAAGGATGCCGGGCTTGAGGCGGGCGATGTGTCGAACGAGCGCACAGGTCTGATCATGGGATCGGGCGGGCCCTCGACCAAATCCTTTTATCGCGCCCATACCATCGTACGCGAAACCGGCAGTCCGAAACGGATGGGGCCGTTCATGGTGACCAAGGGCATGTCATCCTCCAACTCGGCCTGTCTGGCGACCCCGTTCAAGATTCAGGGGGTCAACTATTCGATCAGCAGCGCCTGTGCCACGTCCGCCCATTGCATCGGCAGCGGCGCCGAGCAGATTCAGTTCGGCAAGCAGGACATCGTCTTTGCCGGCGGCGGCGAAGAGGTGGACTGGACACTGTCCTGCCTGTTCGACGCGATGGGAGCGATGTCGTCGAAATACAACGACACGCCGCAGACCGCCTCACGGTCTTACGACGCAACGCGGGACGGGTTCGTGATCGCTGGCGGCGGCGGGGTGCTGGTTCTGGAAGAGCTGGACCATGCCCGCGCGCGGGGCGCGAAAATCTATGGGGAAATAACCGGATACGGGGCAACCTCGGATGGCCATGACATGGTCGCACCTGACGGCAAGGGCGGCGAACGGGCGATGCGGCTGGCGCTGTCCACGCTGACGCCGGACCGCCGGGTGGACTACATCAACAGCCATGGCACCTCGACGCCTGTCGGTGACATCACCGAGATTGACGCGATCCGCCGGGTGTTTGGCCGGGGCCTGACGCCACCCATTTCGTCGACCAAACCGCTGACCGGGCATTCGCTGGGGGCGGCGGGTGTGCAAGAGGCGATCTATGCGCTGCTGATGATGAACCGTGGCTTCATCGCGGCGTCGGCCAATATCACGACGCTCGATCCAGGCTTGGATGCGGGCGAGATCGTGACCACCCTGCGCGACGGGGTTGCGATCGACACCGTTCTGTCCAATTCGTTCGGGTTTGGCGGCACCAACGCCACGCTTGCGTTCAGTAGGTTTCAGGGTTGAAGACCGGGCTCCGTTGGCCATGCCACCATCACCCGGTCTGCCACCGCCAGCAGGGCAGCGGTGTCCAGCCCGTCGCGGGCCAGCATCGACATGCCGGCAATGACCATCGCCAGATAGTTGGCAAGGGCTGTCAGATCGGTGCCAGCGGGCAGTTGATCCTTGCCCGCGTCAAGCCGATCTAGAAACAGCAACCGCGTCGCTGCCCGCCTGTTGGCCACGCCTTGCGCGATATTGGCCTGGTCTGGCGAATGGGTCGGCATCCCCAGCGAGATCATGCAGCCCTTGGGATGCGACCCACCCGTCAGCAACCGCGCCCAGTCATGCACAAGCGCCGAAATCGCCCGCTTCAGGTCCGGTTCGGCATGAAGTTCGCGCAGCAGCATCTGCCCGAACGTCTCGGCGTAGCGATCTAGCACGCGGTCATAAAGCGCC
>JANOFE010000269.1:0-13663 GCA_031413495.1 Pseudorhodobacter sp.
CCCGGTCGCGTCACTTAGCGCCCTCGTCAAATTGGAATGGCAACAATGATGATATTGGCCACCGTGGGACAAAAGATTGTGCGTGTAGGGATCACACCGCGTGCCAATCACATCATGCACGGAGCCGCCAAACGCATCGAATCCGTACCAATCCAAACTGTCATCAGTAATCGTCGCCATCGGGCGCAGGGTCGGAAAATTGCTCCACATCCGGTCCCCGGTGGACAGATGCGTGCCGTGTAACGCACGAGTTTTGCCTGAGAAAAACCGCTCCCCCAGATGTCCCTCTGCCCATAGGTTCAAATCCCCCACCTGTGGGCCACCGACCGACTTGATCCGAAAAAACTGCCCCGCGGGCACCTTGAAACACCGCGCCTCACGCGGCGGCACCAGCACCTCTGCAGTCTTTTCCCAACCAACCCGCGCCGCTTTGTAGGTCACCAGATCGGGTGCAGATAGGCCTTCAACCGGGTAGCAGATCACCGGCTTGACGCCCCTGCGGGCGGTGGCGTCCAGAGGGGCGGCGTGAATTGGGTTTTGAGGTTTCACCGACCGTCACACCACCCGCTCAACCATCTGCTTCTTGATCTCGGCAATCGCCTTGGCCGGGTTCAATCCTTTCGGGCAGGTCTTGGCGCAGTTCATAATCGTGTGGCAACGGTACAGTTTGAACGGGTCTTCGAGGTTATCCAACCGCTCCCCTGTCGCCTCATCACGTGAGTCAATGATCCATCGATAGGCGTGCAGCAAGGCTGCTGGCCCAAGGTATTTATCCGAATTCCACCAATAGCTTGGGCAGGAAGTCGAACAGCAGGCGCACATCACGCATTCATAAAGCCCGTCCAGCTTTTCACGGTCTTCGATGCTTTGCCGCCATTCTTTGGCGGGACGATTTGTCTTCGTCTCCAGCCACGGCATGATCGACGCGTGCTGTGCATAGAAATGCGTCAGATCCGGGATCAGATCCTTCACCACCGCCATATGCGGCAGTGGGTAAATCTTCACATCGCCTTTCACCTCGTCCAGCCCATAAATACAGGCCAGCGTGTTGATGCCGTCGATGTTCATCGCACACGACCCACAGATGCCTTCACGGCAGGACCGCCGGAATGTCAGCGTCGGGTCAATTTCCGATTTGATCTTGATCAGCGCGTCCAACACCATGGGGCCGCAGGTATCCATATCGACAAAATAGGTATCCACTTGTGGATTTTTGCCATCCTCTTGGTTCCAGCGATACACCTGAAACTTGCGCACATTTGCACCCGCAGGCCGGGGCCAGGTTTTGCCGATGCGGATTTTAGAATTCTTCGGAAGCGTGAACTGAACCATGGATCAAGATTTCCAATCGGGGCGGGAATAAAGCGGTTGCGATGGCACTTGGCCAGATTTCTGCACGACGCATTGGTCGTACACTGCGGATGGATCGCGGCCCTGCACGTAGTCAGACGATACGTTCAACTCAAACGCGCCGCCAACTTTGCCGTCGGAATTGATGCCAACGGCCACTTCGCCACGCGGCTGTTGCGCCAGACGCGCGCGTTCAAAACAGGCGCGCTCTGCTTGCTGCAGGGACACCGGGCCACAGGCGGACAAAAGCAAAAGAAGCAGGATCACGCGTTTCATGCTGTCATGCCCTAAGGGGCGGCACACCGCGCGCCGCAAAACAAGATTGCGCGGCAGGTCGCAGCGCCAATTCACGAATGCGCGCCTTGGTGGAACTGCCCGCCTCAACACCCACATCCCGTGCCAAGGCCTGAACTTCGGCAGGCGATGCGGCATCAAGGATACAGGCGGTTGCCTGTTCGGCCACACCTGCGGGCATGTCGATATTGACCACAGGCTGCACCACAGATTCCGCCGCGCGGCGATTTACTTTGCCAACGACGTCTGCAGGGGAACAGGCGGCAAGGGCGGCAAGGCTTATTGCAATCAAAAGGCGTGTCATGTTGGCCTCCGGGGGTTGGTTATACCAAGTCTACCGCAGACGGCGCGGCCCTGCCTGTCACAACATCTGACACTCCGGTGACGCGGACTTGCTGGCATCAATACACCCTCGCCTTTGGGGCGATCTTTTTCAGATCAATGCCGCCATCTTTTTGTAAGGTCAGCGGTTCCAGATTGACCGGACGCGATGACATTTTAACCGATGCCCCATCGACATAGGCCAACGAATGCACCCGCCAGTTCACATCATCCCGCGCCGGGTAATCTTCATGTGCATGCGCCCCGCGGCTTTCCTTGCGGGCTTCTGCCGCCACAATCGTCGCCATCGCGTTTGGCATCAGATTGCCCAGTTCCAGCGTTTCCATCAGGTCGCTATTCCACACCATCGAACGGTCGGTCACAGAGATATCCGCCATCTTGCCCGCAATCGCCGTCATCTTCGCCACGCCATCCGCCAGCGTCTTGTCGGTGCGGAACACGGCCGCATCGGCCTGCATGGTTTTCTGCATCTCCAGCCGCAATTCGGCTGTAGGAACAGACCCTTTCGCATGGCGCGTGGCATCAAAGCGGTCCAGCGCGCGGTCAACTTCTACGGTATTCACCGGCTCTACCCGCGCTTTCGGATCAACGATCTCGCCCGCCCGAATGGCCGCCGCCCGACCAAACACCACAAGGTCGATCAGGCTGTTTGACCCAAGCCGATTGGCCCCATGCACCGATGCACAGCCCGCTTCACCCACCGCCATCAGGCCGGGGAAAATGGCATTCGGGTTTTGCGGTGTCGGGTTCAGCACCTCGCCAAAGTAGTTCGTCGGAATACCGCCCATGTTGTAATGCACGGTCGGGATCACCGGGATCGGTTCTTTCAGCAAATCCACGCCTGCGAAAATCCGCGCGGATTCGGTGATGCCCGGCAAGCGCAGTTCCAGCGTTTCTTTCGGCAAATGGTTCAGGTTCAAATGGATATGGTCCTTGTTCGGCCCCACACCCCTCCCCTCGCGGATTTCGATGGTCATGCAGCGTGACACCACATCACGTGACGCCAGATCCTTGTAGGTTGGCGCATAGCGTTCCATGAACCGCTCGCCTTCGGAGTTGGTCAGATACCCGCCCTCGCCCCGCGCGCCCTCGGTGATCAGGCAGCCGGAACCGTAAATCCCTGTTGGGTGAAACTGCACAAATTCCATGTCCTGCAACGGCAAGCCAGCCCGCGCCACCATGCCACCACCATCGCCAGTGCAGGTATGGGCGGAAGTCGCGCTGAAATAGGCACGCCCGTAGCCACCCGTAGCCAGCACAACCATCTTAGCGTTGAACACATGGATCGTGCCATCATCCAGCTTCCACGCCACAATGCCCGTGCAGCGACCATCGGTGATGATCAGATCCAGCGCGAAATATTCGATGAAGAATTCCGCGTTGTTCTTCAGACTTTGGCCGTAAAGCGTGTGCAAAATCGCGTGGCCGGTACGGTCTGCCGCCGCACAGGTGCGCTGCACCGGGGGGCCTTCGCCGAATTCAGTGGTATGGCCACCAAAGGGCCGCTGGTAAATCTTGCCCTCTTCGGTGCGCGAAAATGGCACGCCGTAATGTTCCAGCTCGTACACCGCTTTGGGGGCTTCGCGCGCGAGGTACTCCATCGCGTCCATATCACCCAGCCAGTCAGACCCCTTGACGGTGTCATACATGTGCCACTGCCAGTTATCGGGGCCCATATTGGCCAGCGATGCCGCAATGCCGCCTTGGGCCGCAACCGTATGGCTGCGCGTCGGGAACACTTTGGTCACACAGGCGGTGCGCAACCCCTGTTCAGCCATGCCCAGCGTGGCGCGCAGGCCAGCACCGCCAGCCCCCACAACCACCACGTCATAATCATGTGTTTCATACGCATAAGCAGGCATCAGAATTTCCTTAGATCGCGATTTTCACAAGCGCAAACAGGCCGGTGGCCGTGATCACATAAGACAGTGAGGTGACAAAGATGATCAGCATCTTGCGCGCCGTGCCCTTGGCGTAATCCTCGATCATCATGCTGGCCCCTTTGGCAAAGTGCCGCATCCCGACGAAAATCACCAAGGCCGTCAGGATCGCGGGGAAAGGCTGTGCAAACACGGCAACCACCGCGTCATGCCCCTTACCAAGCGTGCTGCCGAACACGTAAATCCATGCAGGCACCATGAAGGCCAAGCCGACCGACGACAATTGCATCGACCAATGATGCGCCGTGCCCGTGTGCGATGCGCCACGACCTTCGGCGCGTTTGCGGTCTGTCAAATAACGCATATCCAGCCCCTTACACGATCAGAATGGTCAGAACGGTCAACATGACCGATCCAATGATGCAGCCCCAACCCAGCTTTTCAGCGGTCGGGATATCCAGCCCCTTGCCAGCATCAAAGTAAAGATGCCGCAAACCCGCCAGATAATGATACCAGATAGCCCAAAGGGACGCTGTGAACACCAGATCGCCGAACCAAGATGTCGCAACCCCGTTCGCCACCGCGAAATAGGCGGGCGATGTGGCCGCCGCCAGCAACCACCAAACCGCCAAGATCACCCCGACGATCAGGCCATTGCCGGTGATCCGCGTCAGGATGGATGTGACAGAGGTAAGTTGCGGGCGATAAATCTGCAAATGCGGGGAAAGCGGGCGCTCAACGCGTTTCACTTCGGCCATCATCCGTACCTTTCCGTTGCTGGCGCGCCCGATCAGGGGACAGGGCTTGCTGCATGTCCCTCTGCATGACGGCTTTTTGCAGCGAAGTCACGCGCCGTTACGCCGCATCTGCACGGCGTTATCGCAAACAGGTTAAGAAAATTTGAAATTCGTGATCACAAATTTTCAAAGTGTGATCACGAATTCTGATAGCATCGCTGCTTTGCAGCATTTGGGCGTGGAACCCGCTTATCTGCTGAAAATCGTCGTATCAAACGTTACGCTTAGCCCGATGTAACTGTCGACATACTCGGTGCCATCGTAATAACGCAGATCAACCGCCGCTTCGTCCGACAGGGCATAGGCAACACCCACATCCCATTCCTGTTCGCTGCCAGCGTCTGCAACTTGATAGGTGCCATAGTTGGCTGACAGGGTAATGGCGTCAGAAGCATAGAATTCCAGCCCCAGATAGGCGTTGCCCAGCGATGCCTCGGGGTCATACGCCAGATCAAGCGATGCGCCGAACTTGTCGCCCAAGGTCGCGCCCAGCGAAAAAGTAATCTCGCCACAACAATCGCCACCATCATTGGGATAGATATAGCGTGAATACCCAATATCATAGCTGATGCCACCTGTCGTCTCGGCCCGGTAGCCAAGATACAGATCCACCTCATTGGCTGTGGTGTCATTTGCAATCTCGCCAAACAGACCTGCGTAAAAGCCCGATTGTTCTATCTCGATATAGGCATTGAGCGTTGACGCATTGTCGCTGCCGGCACCATCCGGTTCTATCAGAAACTCCAGCTCGGCACCGCCGTAAACAAAGAAATCTTGCGCCGCAGCGGGTGCCAGCGGGGCTACAGCAAAGGCAAGTGTTAGGGCAATTTTCAGCATGACCACCTCCAGTAAGGGTGATTGAAGTTAAGCACATTATTTTGACTGGTCATATAATCACTTTGTCTGATGTCCTGAAAAAGTGCAGTTTGTTGTATGATGATCTGTTTTGTGGCACCAAAATGCCCATACTTGACGGGCCGATGGACTGATATCCTTACTGCTCGGCCAGTTTGACATCTACCGTGTAGGTGCCAGGTGCATCCTTCACCACCGCTTGCCCGCAGCGCATAACACCCTTGGCTGCGTCAAACCCATAGGTCGGGCCACCGTGCAGCGCCCATCCCTTGTTCAACGCCGCTGTCACCTTATGGCAAAACGCCGACGTGTCATCATCTGACAAAAATCTATAAAGTTTCATCTGTTTACCCAAATGGTGAAACGCCCAGCCACTTATGCACATAGGCGATGATCCCGTAAACCAGCAGGGATATCCCTGCAAAAATCAGGTCATTGCGCAGCGGCCCAACTTCCGGGCGCACCCAAATGCGCTGCGCTTTGTTGATCAGGATCAGGCTGATCACCGCCCAGGCGAGCAACCCACCAAACAGCACAATCGACGCCACATCGCCGTTCACCAGCAAATGCGCCAACGCCCAAACCTTGACCGCCCCCAGCATCGGATGGCGCAGCTTGGTGCGCACGACCCCCCACATATTGCCAATTCCCAACAAAAACACTGCAACCAGCATCAACAGGTTGTTGATATGGGTCAGAAATGCAGGCGGCGACCAGACCTCGATATAGGGGGCAGACCGATACCCGATCACCATCAAGACAATCCCTGCAAGGCTCGTCAGTGCCACCGCAGCCTTGCCCGCATTGCCCATCGCGGCGCGCCGTTCCGGCAATAGCCGCTTAAACAGGTGCGATCCCGCATAAAGCACCAACCCAAAGATCAATAATATCATATCCGCGTCCCCGCTGCGATTGCCGTGGCTTTGCGGTAGCATCCGCGCTGGCAAGACAAAGTGCAAGTTCACAACGCTTTGCGGTGCCACCACGCGCGCGCCGTTAACTGATTTTGCGCACCTTGCCCGCATCCTGATGCCACCGCGTCACATGATCTGTGCAAAACACTGGAAAGGCCAAAGATGAAAATGATGTTTGCCATGTCCTTCGGGTTTGCCGCCCTGATCCTTGCGACACAAAACGCCTTTGCCGCCCCAAACTGCGCAGAACGGTCGTTTGTGCTGAACGAACTCGGCGTCAAATACCGCGAAACCCGCCGTGCCATGGGTTTGGCTGCCAACAACACCATGATGGAAATGTTTGCCGCCACCGATACTGGCACATGGACACTGACGGTGACCATGCCGGATGGCACCACCTGTCTGGTGGCCAGCGGCAACGGATTTGAAGCTGTGACTGAAAACCTGCCGGCCTTGGGTGATCCGGCCTAAAGCCGCACTATCCCGCCGATCCCATCCCAGATCAGCTTAACCGAAATCGCCAGCAGCGCCCAGATGATCAGCTGAAAGAACTGCTTTTCCGGGATGATCTTCACCAACCGAACCCCCGCAAACACCGCAAGGCTGGCTGGCACTGCCAAAATCGCCGCAACTTTCAGATTAGAAACCGATAGCTGCCCCAAGGCATAATACGGTATCAACTTGACCGCATTGATATAGGCAAAAGCAATCGTGGCTGTCCCTGCAAACACCGCTTTTTCCAGTTTCAGCGGCAACACATAAACTTGGTAAGGCGGCCCGCCCGCGTGGCTTACGAAACTGGTAAAACCCGCGATAATCCCCCAAAACATCCCCGGTCCTATGGTCTTGGGCTTGGCGGCAGGCGGCGGTCCGCGCTTGATCAACAAGTTGACTGCAAACGCCGCCCCGATCACCCCCATCACCAGCGTCACCCACGCCTCTGACACCACCGATGCCGTAGCCCAACCGATGCCAACGCCAATCGTCAACGCGGGTAGCATGATCGCCAACACGCGCTTGTCATAGGCATGGCGGTAAGCCCACAACCCGAAAATATCTGAAATCACATAGATTGGCAGCAGCAATCCTGCCGCCACAACGGGCGACATCACCAGCGCCATCAGCGGCACCGCCAATATGCCCACCACCGGCAATCCGCCCTTGCTCAACCCAACCAGCACGGCAGCCATAACCGCCAGCGCCCAGAATGCAAAATCTTCCAAAGTGTCATCCAGCCCAAACGGCACTGCCTGTGACCAAAGCCGTTTCTGGCCATTCCCCGCCGATTTAGCGCAAATATACGTCCCCTGACAGGCCGATTTTCATGCTGCAATGCAGCGCCCTTGCGCGCGAAGGCGCTTGGGTTTACCCAATGCCGCAACGTGAACCCGACTTCGGAGACAAAGTCATGGCCAGACCAAAAATAGCCCTCATCGGCGCAGGACAAATCGGTGGCACTCTTGCCCACCTTGCTGCGATGAAAGAACTTGGCGACGTGGTGCTTTTTGATATTTCTGAAGGCACCCCGCAAGGCAAAGCGCTTGATATTGCACAATCCGGCCCGGCCGAAGGCTTTGACGCCGAGGTTACCGGCACCAACGACTATGCCTTTTTGCGCCGTGCCGATGTCTGCATCGTCACCGCAGGCGTGCCCCGCAAACCGGGGATGAGCCGCGATGACCTGCTCGCAATCAACCTGAAAGTCATGAAATCGGTCGGCGAAGGCATCAAGAAGCACTGCCCCAAGGCGTTTGTGATCTGCATCACCAACCCGCTGGATGCCATGGTTTGGGCGCTGCGCGAATATTCTGGCCTGCCCCACAATATGGTGGTCGGCATGGCGGGGGTTCTGGATTCCGCCCGTTTCCGCCATTTCTTGTCGCTCGAATTCGGCGTGTCGATGCGCGATGTGTCGGCGTTCGTACTGGGTGGACACGGCGATACCATGGTGCCGCTTGCCCGCTATTCCACCGTCGGTGGCATTCCCTTGCCCGACCTCGTGTCGATGGGCTGGACCACCCAAGAAAAACTGGATGCCATCGTGCAGCGCACCCGTGATGGGGGTGCCGAAATCGTCGGCCTGCTGAAAACCGGCTCTGCCTTCTACGCCCCTGCCACCGCTGCGATCGAGATGGCCGAGGCATTTCTGAAAGATCAAAAGCGCGTGCTGCCCTGTGCGGCCTATGTGGATGGCGCGTTAGGCCTGAACGGCATGTATGTCGGCGTGCCGACCGTGATTGGTGCCAATGGTGTTGAAAAAGTCATCAACATCAAAATGACCAAAGACGAACAGGCGATGTTCGACAAATCGGTTGACGCAGTCAAAGGTCTGCTGGAAGCCTGCAAAGCAATCGATCCCGCATTGGGGTGATGCAAACCGGGGGGCAAGGCATGGCAGACGGTACGGGCTACTCCCTCACCCTTGCAGACGTGCATAACGCCATCATCGTGCCCCCTCCTCCCCGGTCCCGCACGCAGCGCGTGTTGACTTTAGCAGTGCTTGACGCCGAGGGTCACATCCTGCCCACAGGCAACTGCGCCACGCTCCGCCGCGCCAAAACCGGCTTTGTGCCTACGGCAGATCAACTGGAAAACCCTGAAATCCTGCAGGGCACCTGGCTTTACGGCGGCCTTGCGTCGCACCATTTCGGTCATCAAATCACCCGGTCACTGGGGCGGCTTCAAGGGTTGGCAACCGCCAAAGGCATTGACGGCATCGTTTTTGCCCCGCTCGACAGGCGCGCGCGCACTGTTGATCAACAAAACCTGATGTCGCGCCTGTTTGCCGGGCTGGGCATCAAAACTAGGGTCCACCACATTACTACAACCACGCGGATCGAACGGCTTTTGCTTGGTCCCGATCTGTTCAGCGAACAAAACATGTGTTTGGCGGACCCTGCCTATGTGGCTTGGGCGCAAAAAACAATTCGGCCAAAAATCAAAATTGTGCCCGGTTCAAAGTTATTTGTCACCCGAACACAACTGGACCCGTCCTTTGGCCGCCTTTTGTGTGAAGACATTCTGGAGCAAAATCTTAACCGCAATGGCTACCAGATCTATGTGCCGGAAATCCATTCTTTGCCGGATCAGCTAAAGACCTATGCCAGTGCTGAAACCATTGTCACAACCGATGGCTCGCACGGTCACGTCATGGCCTTTGCCCGACAACCCGGTCAGCGCATTATCACCATAGCCCGGCGATCCGAGGTGCCACATACCCTGATCAACCATTTGGATAGCTTTGGCACCGGTCTTTCAAATGCGGCCCACCACTACATAACTTGCCTAAGGCATGAATGGTGGCCACCCACGCGCGTTGGCAATGTCTCGCTTGGTGAAGGCGATTTTGCAGCCCTGTTTGATCAACTTGTCCACTGCGGCGCAGTACCAGCCTCTGCAAAAGCGGGTTGGGAAATACCAGATCAAACCCAGATTGAGGCGTCTAAAACCCTTGGCAGACACGCCAATGCCACGCTATTAACAACTGCAGAAAGAGACGCCCTTATGTTGGCCCAGCGCCAAAGCCGCAAAACGCAAAGGGCGGCAGCATCGTCACCACCGATCGAAATAAAGGCAAAGCCACCGATGGATACGCCAGTCACAGACCGCCCAACCGCACCGCAAGCCGCCACTGTCTCCGCGACCATGCGCGCCGACGGCATGCGCTACTTTCGTATCCTGAAAGGACTGCACCAACGCCTGAAACCCGATTGGTACTTGGAGATTGGCACCTTTACCGGGTCCAGCCTGCGCTTGGTCGGCGGTAATTTCGTGGCCATCGACCCAAAGTTCCAACTGCAACACGAAGCCCCCCTCAAGGGCCGCGAGATGATCTTTTTCCAAGATACCTCGGATGCCTTCTTTGAAAGCCCGACAGCAAAAAACCTGACGGCCAGGATCAACCTCGCCTTCCTTGACGGCCTTCACCATTACGAAGCGCTGTTGCGGGATTTCATCAATGTAGAAGCCTTGATGGCGCCCGGCGGTATGGTGGTTTTGCACGATTGCCTGCCTTATAATGTCCCGATGGCCGATCGCACCCAGCCGCCAAATGCCGATTGGGCGGGCGACGTTTGGAAAACCTTGCTGATCCTGATGGCCGAGCGCCCCGATCTGCAGATCGACATTCTCGATGCGGCCCCGACCGGGCTTGTGGTGATCCGAAATCTGGGTGGCAAGCCAAAGCACCTGAAATCACGCTATAAATCGCTGATCAAAACATGGGATCCGGTGACGTTTGAAAACTATCCCGGCGGCCTGCCCGCATTTTGGGAAGGTCTGACCATAACCCCGGCTGGCCCTTTCCTTGATACCCTGCCGCAAAACTAACCGCTGATGCCGTGCTTTTGTCCAACTGCGCGCCGCGCATAACCCGTGCGCGCCCTTTCGCCCTACCTCGCCCCCAATTTCTATGCTGATGCCCTGTCAAAAGGCCGTCACCGCGATATTGTTGGCGGTCGGTGGGATGAAACCGGCCGCGTTCAGATGGCCGCCCTGCGTGCAGAAGGCCTGCTGCCGCATCACCGCTTGCTGGATGTTGGCGCAGGCGCGCTCCGCCTCGGCTGCAAGGCGGTGCCGTATCTTGATCCGAGTCATTATTGGGGCACTGATCTGTCCGGTGCATTAATGCAGCGCGGTTACGCCCTTGAACTCGCGCACAAAGACCGCCTGCCGCCCGCACAACTGATCGAAGACAGCGATTTCTCTTTTCACGGAATACCCGACAGTATCGACTATGCCATCGCCTTTGCTGTATTCACCCACCTGCCCGCAGATCATTTGGCAATCGCTTTGACCGGTCTGCACAGGAAATTCCCCAGCCTTCACCGCCTGCTGTTCACCGTCTTTCTTGCGCCTGATGCAAGCACTGCGCAAACCCAGCACCGCCAGCCTGATGGCGTGGTCACCCACCCAAACCGTGCCCCCTATCATATGCTGGCGACAGATGTTCTGCGCGTGGCCCAAGACGCAGGATTTGCTGCCGAACCGCGCCAGACGCAGCTTCCACGCGGTCAAACCTTGTTTGTCGCCCAGCGCGGCGAGGTCAGGTAAGCCCTACCTGCCCGGTGATTGCTTTCACGGCAAAGCCCGCGCACAGTCATGCCATCAAACCAAAAGGTGTTTCATGCGCGTCCTTCCACTTATTTTCCTGCTGTCCATGGCCCTGCCCGCCACAGCGCAAACCATTTCCGCCGAAATCGGCACCTCCGGCCTTGCCGCCACCGAAACCCGCCTTGCCGATCTGCCAACCCCCACCGATGCAGACCGTTTCGCCTTGGGCGGCGTGCGGTTCCTGCGTGCTATCGAGGGCGCGTTGCAACTGCGCTGGCAAACCGGCCTGTCGGAACAACTGACCATGCTGCCCCTTCTGCGCTTGCCGATCCCGGAAAACCCCAATGCCACGGTGCTGGACCCCGCCACCATCGCCACCTTGTTCGCCAATGTCAGCACCGACATGGACAGCGCCCGCGCTGCCCTTGCCGACATTCCCGCCAATGCTGATTTCGGGGTTGAAATAACCCTGTCCGACCTCTGGTTCGACATCAACGCCAATGCTTTGCGCGATGCAGGCGAAGATATGCTGTCGGTCGCGGGCCCGATGATCATGGGCTGGGCATGGGAAAACCGCGATCCTGCAACACCCGCCCCCACCATCCGTTTTGACGGTGCAGATGCCGCTTGGCTGTCCGCCTATACCCACCTTTTGGGCGGCCTCAGCGACATCATCCTCGCCTATGATCCCACACTCCCGATCACCCGCACCACAGATGCGCGCACCGCCATGTCCAACCTCGGCCAACTCACCCCTGATCCGTTCTTTGGCATGGGCGGCGGCGCATCGCTTGATGCGGTCGATTACATCGCCATCGTGCTGGCCACCCTGAACCAAACCCCGGACAAGGCCCGAATGGCAAGCGCGCAGTCCCATTTCCTTGCCATGGTCACCGACAACCGCCGCTTCTGGGCCGAGGTGGTACTAGAGACGGACAATGAAAAAGAATGGCTCCCGAATGTCACCCAAATGTCAGCGATGGGCATTGCGCTTCCCCCCGGCACCGGCCCGATGTGGCTGGGCGTGCTATCAGATTTTGAGGCACTGTTAAAAGGCGAAAAGCTGGTCCCCTACTGGCGCATCACTGGCCCTGCTGGCGTTGATGTGGGCCAAATGTTTACCGACCCGCGCCCGATTGACCTGATCGCATGGGTGCAAGGTGAAGGCGCGGTTCCCTACCTGAAACAGGGCGATCTGATCAGCCCCGCCAATTGGCAAGCTTTTGAGCAGGTCATGTCGGGTCAAGCCATGCTGTTCACCCTGTTTCTTAACTGAGCTTTTACGAGCCGCCCGCCTGTTTGCGTAAACACTTCTTAACATGTGATCACACTTTTGAAAAGTGTGATCACAAATGTCGCTTTTACCCTCTCAATGCTGCAATTTAAGCAAAAGTCGTTTTGCATCGCCCCTATTCCGTGCCACACCGACGCAAATTCCTTGATCACAGGACAGCACAATGAACATCCACGAATACCAGGCCAAGGCGCTTCTTCGCAGCTATGGCATCCCCGTATCCGATGGCCGTGTCGTCCTGCGCGCGGAAGAGGCTAAAACCGCCGCTGGCGAAATTGATGGCCCTATCTGGGTGGTCAAATCACAGATCCATGCCGGTGGCCGTGGCAAAGGCCGCTTCAAAGAACCCGAAGCTGGCGAAAAAGGCGGCGTCCGTATCGCCAAATCAGTCGGTGAAGCCGCTGAATTCGCCCGCCAGATGCTGGGCCGCACGCTGGTCACCCATCAGACCGGCCCCGCTGGCAAACAAGTCAACCGCATCTATATTGAAGACGGCTCTGACATTTCGCGCGAGCTCTACCTCGCCCTGCTGGTCGACCGCCAAACCAGCCGCATCTCTTTCGTCGCCTCGACTGAGGGCGGCATGAACATCGAAGACGTCGCACATGACACGCCCGAAAAGATCCTGTCGTTTTCTGTCGATCCCGCCACCGGCTACACCGATTTCCATGGTCGCCGCATCGCGTTCGCGCTTGGCCTGACTGGCAACCAAGTCAAACAATGCGTCACCCTCACCCGCACCCTGTATAAGCTCTTTGTCGAAAAAGACATGGAGATGCTGGAGATTAACCCGCTGATGGTCGGCACCGATGGCAACATCAAATGCCTTGACGCGAAGATGAGCTTTGATGGCAACGCGCTTTACCGCCACGCCGATATCATGGC
>JANOFE010000270.1:0-46691 GCA_031413495.1 Pseudorhodobacter sp.
CCAACTCCTCGCTGCCGCCCTCGGCGATGCACCCGCACGCGAAGCCGTCCCAGCAATCCATCCGCATCCTCTGCCATCCGGTTAAGCACATAAGCGCGTCGCTCCAGTGCACGGTCTTTGTTGCGAACAGGATGCAAATCAGACGGTGCTTTCGGCAAGGTAGCAAGATATGCGGCCTCGCCCGGGGTTAGGTCAGTCAAGGGTTTGTTGAAATATGTTTGCGCGGCTGCGGCCACCCCATACGAGTTTTGCCCAAGAAAAATTTCGTTTAGGTAAAGTTCTAAAATCTTTTCCTTAGGCAAAGTTTCTTCCAAACGAACGGCAAGGATAATCTCTTTGATTTTTCGCTCGGCGTTGCGGTCACCTGACAGCAAGAAATTCTTCATGACCTGCTGCGTAATGGTTGACGCCCCACGCAGATTTTGCCCGCGAGACATCACGGCATCGCGAAATGCGGATATCATGCCTGTCGCGTCATACCCGTTATGCGTGTAAAATCGCTGGTCTTCAGCCGCAACAAAGGCATGCTTTACCAATTCCGGAATTTCATCGGCGGGTACGAACAACCTGCGCTCTTGTGCAAATTCATCAATCATACGGCCTTCGCCGGAATAAATCCGGCTGATGGTCGGCGGCGTGTATTGTGCCAGGCTTTCATGGCTCGGCAAATCGCGGGTATACATATAGAAAATCGCGCCAATCGTCAGCGCACCGAAAAGCGCGCCCAGCGTCAGGGCCGTGAAAATGCCCCCCAGAAAAGACCCAATAAACCTGATCACCCGTCCTGCCCCGCATTCATATCAGTGCCCCTTATACACGCAGCGCATCCCAAAGGTCAAAACCCCGCATCCGCCAGTGGCCCGTTTCCGCAATGTGCGGACATAACCTTCATTGTTTTTTGCGAAGGCTTTGTAGGGCCATGTCTTCCTGCGACCAAATCAACAAGGCGTTGCGAATAGCCTCTGCCATGCTTAGCCGCCATTTGGCATCCGTAAGGCGTGCTAAATCGCGGGCGCTGGACAAAAAGCCAAGCTCGATCAGTACAGATGGGATATCAGGTGATTTCAACACCGAAAATCCAGCCGTTTGCAGTGGAACCCGGTGCATCTTTAGGTTCGCCGATCTGATGGCCTCTTCCAACGCTGTGGCAAGCCGGATCGTCCGCGGCATGGTTTCGGTGCGGGCCATATCCATCAAAATAGTCGCGACCAAATCATCTTGCCCGGTCAAATCCACGCCTGCCAAAAGATCATCCCGGTTGTGACGCTCTGCCAGTGCTGCCGCCGCCTTTTCACTGGCATCTTGCGACAATGTGTAAATCGCGGCACCCACCGCTTCGCCTTCAGACAGCGCATCGGCGTGAAGCGATAGAAACACATCCGCACCAGCGGCCCGCGCTATGGAAATACGTGTTTCCAGCGGCACAAAAACATCGTCATCTCGGGTAAGAACAACGTTGAATGACCCCGTCCGCAGTAGCATTTCTTTCAACTC
The DNA here is from genome assembly GCA_031413495.1 of Pseudorhodobacter sp. GTDB lineage: Bacteria > Pseudomonadota > Alphaproteobacteria > Rhodobacterales > Rhodobacteraceae > JACMNW01. Next base: position 1,495 of record JANOFE010000270.1, read on the forward strand.
TCGTGCAAACCCGAGCATAAGCGCTGCCTCGGATTGCCCTTCGCGTTCCGCCCCTGGGTCAATGCCACCATGGCCAGGATCCAAAACAACGGTAATGGATCCATCCTGAGGCGGGCTGCCGGGAACAAACACCAAGGTTTTTGGCAGCGCCCATTCCAACGGTTCTGGCAACGCCGCCAGTTTGGCGAATGTAACTTCATCAACGGCAACCAGTTGGACTGCGACATTTGCACCCGTCGCCCCAGTTTTCATCTCTGCCACAGCAATTTCATAAGGTCCGTCAAGTTCCATCACAAGGCGTGACCACCCTGCCCGAAATATTCCAGCCCTTACCGCTTTTATCTGATCTGCCTGTACTGGAATTGCATCGACATCCGTAAAGTCAACTTCGCGAAAATCCATAATCAACCTTGGCGGATCGGCGAATAGCCTGACACGCCAAGGCACCGGTTGCGAAAGACCCAACACTATTTTGATGCCGTCACCAGACGGGGCAAGGACCGATGCTGCAGGGTCAAGTCGTGCCAATGCGGACAGCTGTTGTGCCGGTGCGGGTGAAATTCCCATCCACATAGCCAATAGCGCCATCCAGAGTGCCCGCATTTTTCGCCACCTCACCACCAAAGGGAACAACACCATTCCGCCACACCACGTTCATATCACCACCCAGTGATTTGAAACACCGTACAAGGTTACTTTATCTTTGGGGCTGACAGTGTCGATCAGGGGCTAAAGGGTCAAGCCAACGCGCCGGAACAGATTGGCTTGCGCCGAACCTACAATCTGCAATGTTGCGCTCAACGCGTACTAGACCTACGAGACTATCATTCGCGAACAAATGCCGCACCGGAGACAGCATGAAACGAAACATATTTTTTACGGTTCTGCTGATCTGCTTTGGTGCACAAACCCATGCGCTGGACTTGGCGACTTTGAGCGACGATGACCGCGCCGCCTTTCGCGATGAGGTGCGAAGCTATTTGTTGGAAAACCCAGAGATTATCCTTGAAGCGATGGAAATTCTAAAAGGCCGCGAAGCCGAGGCGGAACTGCAGACGGACCTTTTGCTGGTTCAAAACAATGCAGACGCGTTGTTCAGCAATGCGGCAGATTGGGTTGGCGGCAACCCAGACGGCGATATCACCATCGTCGAATTTATGGATTATCGCTGTAGCTATTGCCGCAAAGCCCATGCCGAAATTGCAGAGTTGATCAAATCTGATGGCAATATCCGTTTTGTGTTGAAAGAATATCCAATACTTGGCGAAGAATCCGATCTTGCGTCACGCTTTGCGATTGCCGCCCTCCAAATCGGCGGAGATAGCGCTTATATCGCTACACATGACGCCTTAATGACATTGCGGGCTGATGTATCGGCCGACAGTCTGCAAAAACTTGCAGCTGATCTGGGCTTGGACGCCGCCACGATCAGCGCCCATATGCAGACCGATGCAGTGACAGCCGTGATCACGGCAAACCGCGCCCTCGGGGAAGCGATGAACGTCAATGGCACCCCAACATTCATCGTGGATCAAACAATGCTAAGGGGTTATGTGCCCTTGGACGGGATGCGCCAAATCGTCGCGGATGAACGCAAGAGCTAATACTGCTGTGGCCATCAGCCGCCCGCACGATGGACGCTCAGCAGCACTGCAAAATTCGTGCGGTGGTTTTGGTTGCTTCGAAAGCTGTTCTTACCCTACTCGGCGGCTTCCGCGGCCTCTGCCGCTTCGATTTCGGCGGCTTTCTTTTCCACCAAGTCAACGATGTGATCGACCATCTTTTCGTTGCCCAACTTGTGAACCTGCTTGCCGGCAAGGTAGACCATGCCGGACCCTGCACCACCACCGGTAAAGCCGATATCTGTCATCAACGCCTCACCCGGGCCGTTTACCACACATCCGATGATCGAAAGGCTCATCGACGTGGTGATATGTGCAAGACGTTCTTCCAAAGATGAGACGGTCTTGATGACGTCAAAACCCTGCCTTGCACAGGACGGGCAGGAGATAATGGTAACACCGCGATGACGCAGGCCCAGACTTTTCAGAATCTCGAAACCAACTTTCACTTCTTCAACAGGGTCCGCTGATAGCGATACCCGTATTGTATCGCCGATCCCCATCCACAAAAGGTTGCCAAGCCCGATTGCTGATTTCACTGTGCCGGACACCAATCCGCCCGCCTCGGTTATACCAAGGTGTATAGGCGCGTCGGTCGCTTCGGATAGCTTCTGATAAGCCGCCGCCGCCATGAACACATCCGATGCTTTGACGGATATTTTGAATTCGTGAAAATCGTTATCCTGCAGCAGTTTGATGTGATCTAGCCCGCTTTCCACCATCGCATCCGGGCAGGGTTCGCCATATTTTTCCAGCAGATGGCGTTCCAACGACCCTGCATTCACACCGATCCGAATAGAACAGCCATGGTCCTTGGCCGCCTTTACAACTTCTTTGACGCGCTTGGCATCGCCGATATTGCCCGGATTTATCCGCAGGCAGGCAGCGCCCGCAGCAGCCGCTTCTATCGCGCGCTTATAGTGGAAATGAATGTCGGCCACGATTGGCACCGGGCTTTCCGCAACAATCTCTCGCAGGGCACGGGTGCTTGCTTCATCTGGGGTAGAGATGCGGACGATATCGGCACCCGCAACCGCACAGCGCTGCACCTGATCAATTGTCGCGGCAATATCGGTGGTCAGTGTGTTGGTCATCGTTTGCACCGATATTGGCGCATCGCCGCCGACCAACAGCTTGCCCACGCGAATTTGCCGCGAAGGACGCCGATAAATGTTGCGCCATGGACGAACTGAGTTCAGCGACATGGAAAGTGCCTCTATGCATTCTGTCTTGTCAAACAGATAGCCTTGGCAGGACAGCACAGCAACCTCTGGTGCGATGATGACGCAAAAAAGGGGCGTTAGTTCGACGGAATAATTGTTGGGGTTTCGATCAGCAGCGTCGCATCAACCGAAACAAACCTTGCCAAATCGACATCGCCGGTTGGTTCGGCCAACGTGTAGGTGGCGGTCAACGCTTCCGGCGAAAGCACCACGTTCTTGACAACCTGTGCGCCCGGTGCGGCGGGACCATATGTCAGGCCATTCACCGCAAAGTACACTGACCCCGAATTGCCCGCACGCAACAGTGCAGGTTCTTCAAGCTGCGGCACGACATACCGCTCGCCAGCATCTAGGTTCTTTTCAAACAAAACAGTGCCATCTGCCGACTGCACACGCACCCAAGAAGGACGCACGGCCAACAGCTCAACCGCCGGTGCCGTTTCACTGACGACCTGAATAGCAGCATCAATCGCCGCCGCTTGGGCCTCAAAATCGGTCGCAGTCGCGTTTGCAACAGCACCGCCTTGCAGCAATCCGCCGCTTGCACGCGGATCAATGGCCGCGATCGGTCCATCGCGCGCCACCAATACCGGCACATCAAGCGCCTCGGGGCGATAGAGCCTGCCCATCAGATCGGGTTGCGCAATTTCGTCGTTGGCAGCCACTACGTCTTGGGCACCTGTGGTTGCGGGTGCCGACCGCACAAGTGGCACCGCAGAGCCATCAACATTGCCCAACGGATCAATTTCGGCGACCACAGTTGGTGCCTGATCTATCGGGGAAAGCTGCACACGCTGCACTTCTTGCAACACAGACCAGCCACCATACCCAATCGCCGAAATCAGGGCGAGCAGCACAAAAATAGATCCAACCGCGCCGGGTTCTATTTGACCAAGAATGCTTTCTGCCCGCGGAACGAAACTTGCATTCGGGTTGGCAAGCGGATCGCGGTATTCTTTGGACGCCCGACTGCGCACTGCCGCAATACCTGCAGACGACGCCGCTGCAGACATGCCATGCGCTACGGCAAAGTTTGCTTCGACACAAAACCTTGAAAACGCCCAATCGGGTTCCATTCCCAGGTAGCGCGCGTAAGACCGTACATAACCCGCGACAAAACCCTGGGTTTCAAAGGCAGATACATCACAATTTTCGATAGCGGCAATGTAGGTTGCCTTGATTTTCAATTCGCGCTGAACGTCGAGCAGGGATTTGCCCATGGTTGCACGTTCGCCGCGCATCACGTCGCCGAGGCGCAGTTCAAAGTCGTCAAAGCCTTTTGGCTTGTCGACTTCTGCCGTCGAAGGTTTGGCCCTCCGTCCGATCATCTGTGCTGTCGCCCCCACTGCCCCATTTGCCCTTGCCGTGTCACCCACGACTCACAGGCGGTCCTATTGTGGATAAACTAGCACAGAGCAAGGGCTTATGCATCTGCAGATGCAACGCAGCTAATGGCTTGGCGTATTTCTGCGTGAAATTCGATGAAACACTGCCGATTGTTTTGGCATCGTGATCAATTTCGTCACAAATCCTTGATCTGAATTAATTTTGCGTGACTAGCCACAACCGTTCTTTTGATGTCAGTCCATTACAATTACGGTGCAATCGTTCTGCCCGGTCAGTTTTGCCGAGCATGCAGCAAGCGCCGCTTCTGCTGCATTTCCCCCCTTTGCCATTCCCCAGGTTCCGGTTCCGGCAGACACAGCCAGCGCTGCACCTTTGCCATCATAATCCTTGCTAAAGGCAGCCGTCGCATCCGCCGACAGTTGAATTGGTCGCGCCTCCCAACCTTTGGGGCGAACCAGAGCAACTATGACACAGGCTGCTGCACCCTTTCGCACCGCATCGCATCCCGCCAGCGCCGCAACTGATGCAGCCTCAACGCTATGGTAATTCGCGGCAGCAAGCGTTGCCTCCGACATCAGGCCTTCATCTGGTGAAACTGCGATGGCGCCATAGTACGGTTGCTGCGATGCGACGGAGCCTATAATTTGCGGTTGCTGGTCAACTAAAAAACTATGTTTTGTAACCTCCACAGCAACGTCACTGTCTGTGAACAGCGCTTTTTTCGCGGCCTTGCCGGTCAGAACATCTGCCATCGTCACCTGCCCAAAGCACGCAGTCACGGCCACCAACAACATAAGGCTATTTTGCATAATCGTCTCCATGCATCGAATTTTGCTTTGCATAACCGCCCCGGCGTGCACTGGACAGTCCCCAATCGCCTGATAGGCTTGGTCCTGCTTGTGACAAGGAGACAAAGCCATGACATTGGACGCTGTACTGTCGCGCATAGACGACACATTGCCAGAGGCGTTGGATCGGTTAATGGCATTGTTGCGCATCCCGTCCATTTCGACCGACCCTGCGTATCGGGCCGATTGCGCCCGCGCCGCAGATTGGTTGGCAGACGATCTGCGATCCTTGGGCTTTGATGCGTCAAGCCGCGCCACCTCCGGCCATCCGATGGTTGTGGGCCACGGGGGCAATGGCGAACGACACCTGTTGTTTTACGGCCATTATGACGTGCAACCGGTTGATCCTTTATCGCTGTGGGCGCGTGACCCGTTTGATCCGGCCATTGAAGACACGCCAAACGGCCAGGTGATCCGCGCCTGCGGTGCGTCGGACGACAAGGGGCAGCTGATGACGTTCCTTGAGGCCTGCCGCGCGTGGACGCATGTCTACGGCGCCCTGCCCGGAAGACTGACGATATTTCTGGAAGGCGAAGAAGAATCCGGTTCCCCATCGCTGATCCCGTTCATGCAGGAAAACGCAGTCGAATTGCGGGCTGATTTGGCGATGATTTGCGACACGGGCCTTTTTGATGGCAAAACCCCCGCCATTGTCACTATGTTGCGGGGGCTTTTGAAGGAAGAAATTACCATCAAAGCCGCCAGCCGCGACCTGCATTCGGGCATGTATGGTGGTGCCGCCGCGAACCCAATCCGCGTATTGACTGGTATATTGGCCGGCATGCATGACAAAGACAGCCGCATCACCATACCGGGTTTCTATGACGGCGTGACGGAATTGCCCGACGCTATCCGCGCGCAATGGCAAAATCTGGCCTTTGATCACGCCGGGTTTCTGGGCGATGTTGGCCTTTCCCACCCCGCTGGCGAAGTGGACCGTACACCCTTGGAAATGCTCTGGTCACGCCCCACAGCCGAAGTAAACGGCATCTGGGGCGGATACACTGGTGAAGGTTTCAAAACCGTGCTGCCGGCAGAGGCGTCTGCCAAAGTGTCTTTTCGCCTTGTCGGCAACCAAGATCCGGTAGTTCTGCGCGACCAGTTTCGGGCATGGGTGACAGATCAATTGCCCCCCGATTGCACTGCCGAGTTTAAGGGACATGGCACCAGCCCCGCCAGCGTGATGGAAATTACCCTCCCGGCGTTTGAAGCCACACGCGCGGCGCTGTCCGATGAATGGGGCCGGGCCGCCGCTTATGTGGGTGAGGGCGGATCAATCCCGATTGCGGGATATTTCAAAACCTATCTCGGCATGGATGCGATGCTGGTTGGGTTTGCCCGCGATGATGATCAAATCCATTCCCCCAACGAAAAATACGATCTGGAAAGCTTTCATAAAGGCATCCGGTCATGGGCGCGTATTTTGGCAAGGCTGATGTAATGGTGTTCGAAATCAAAGACGCCTCGGCGAAAGATTATGCAGCATGGCACGGCCTTTGGTTGCAGTATCTGGCGTTTTACAAGGTCGCACTCAAGCCAGAGGTCACCGATCACGCCTGGGCACGGATGCTTGATCCTGCATCCCGCCTCTCCGGGCGGTTTGCCTTTTTGGACGGCACTATGGTTGGCTTCGCCATTCATCACCACCATGCGTCAACATGGGTGGCGGGCGATGATTGCTATCTTGAAGACCTGTTTTTGGATAATGCCGCGCGTGGCCATGGCATTGGCCGCGCCTTGATCGACGATTTGATTGCGGTTTCACGCCTCAAGGGGTGCAAGCGGCTGTATTGGCATACCGACAAAAGCAACCAGACCGCGAGGCGGCTCTATGACCATTATGCCAAAGAGGATGGGCATGTGCGCTACCGTATGTTGCTTTAAAATTTAAGAAAAATGGCGCGGTTGACGGGGCTCGAACCCGCGACCCCCGGCGTGACAGGCCGGTACTCTAACCAACTGAGCTACAACCGCGCATTTACGTTCGGGCGATCCGGGGGCGATGGCGAGGTTGACGGGGCTCGAACCCGCGACCCCCGGCGTGACAGGCCGATACTCTAACCAACTGAGCTACAACCCCGCGTCGCCGCCCGGTATCGCCCGAACGTGAAGGGGTATTACGGAAGGTGCGGGGCGACGTCAAGCGGGGCTTGCGGAAAAACGGCCCCTCAACGCTCTGGCGCTGGAATGAATTCGGAATTGTCTGTCGGGGGTAGCTGAAACCGGCCATGCGCCCAGTCTCCGGCACGCCATGCTTCTTTGGCAGCGTTGATCCGGTCCTGCGACGAGGCCACGAAATTCCACCAGATATGACGCGGACCGTCCATCGTGGCCCCACCAAGCAGCATCAATCGTGCGCCCTGATCCCCCGCTTTCACCGAGATTCGGTCGCCGGGACGAAAAACCAACATACGACCCACGCCATAAGTTTCGCCAGAAACCGTGACATCCCCGGCCAAGATATAGACGCCGCGATCTTCATGATTGTCGGGCAACGGAATGCTTGCCCGTGCGGCCAGTGTGGCGTCGGCATAAAACATTTCGGACGGAGTTTGGATGGGGGCGGTTTCTCCCCAGACACTGCCCAAAATCAAGCGCACAGATTTGCCCTCGCCTTCCAGCACCGGAAGGGCCGCTTGCGGGGCGTGAACGAACGCCGCCGGATCGTCTTCTCGGTCTTTCGGCAGGGCGATCCAGGTTTGCAGACCGAACAAAGAATGCGGCTTTGCCCGCATTTCGCCGTCCATCCGTTCGGAATGGGTGATCCCCTGCCCGGCCAGCATCCAGTTCACCGCGCCCGGTTCTATCCATTGATCGGTTGCCAGACTGTCGCGGTGATGAATGCGGCCCCGCAGCAGGTAGGTCACGGTTGCAAGACCGATATGGGGGTGCGGGCGCACGTCGATGCCCTGGCCGGTCAGAAACTCCGCCGGGCCCATCTGATCAAAGAAGATGAACGGTCCCACCATCTGACGGGCGGCCGAGGGAAGTGCGCGGCGGACCTCGAATCCGCCCAGATCGCGGGCACGGGGGACGATCACGGTTTCGATTGAATCGACCGCGTCACCGACAGGAATGGACGGGTCGAGGGCGGGGTTCCAACTCATTTCTTTTCCTCTTCGGCATTAAAGATAGGACTGGAGCGAGGCGCTGTCATGATCAATTTCAGCGGAGAGGCTGTGCAAAAACAAACGTAACACACGTGTTACGATCTATAAGTCGTTGTTTATACACAGATACATGATTTTCATTCATTATTTCTTAACGCAGAATTCAAGCTGCTGCGTGGCAAAATATTTGGGACAAGGGAAAATGGTGGGTCGTGACGGGCTCGAACCGCCGACATTCTCGGTGTAAACGAGACGCTCTACCAACTGAGCTAACAACCCATCGCGTCAGCATGTAGCCAAGCACGCCACGCGCTGCAAGCCCCAAGTCGAACTTTATCAAAACAAAAACGCGCCAGAACCAGCGCGCTTTTGGTGTCATAATGGTGGGTGATAAGGGATTTGAACCCCTGACATCTTCGATGTGAACGAAGCGCTCTACCACTGAGCTAATCACCCTTGGCGCGGCAGATATCGCTAGTCTTCTGCGTCTGCAAGGGCTTCCTTGGGCTTGTGCGCAACTGTACTGCGGCGCAACTTTAACGTCATCGGTTTGCCCGACGCCGCATCTTGTTGGCGGCTTACTTTGGCTTTGCCAAAAGGCGGAAGATTAAGCATGGCCCCTTTTGACAAGGCGTCACCAAGCACTTTCAACGTCGCCTCAACAACATCGCGCACCGCTTTCTTTTTGCCGCCGGTGATCTGAACAACGCTGTCGATGAGGTCTTTCTTCTTAAGGGCATTGACGTTTGCAGCCCCCCCAGAGCGTGCCTTGGGCGCGGGCCCAGCCACGGCAGCAGGTGCCTTTGCCACGGCAGGTTTTGACCTTGCCCCAACCGCCACTGGCGGGCCTAGTTTTTTTTCTGCAATCGGAGTTGGCATTTTCGCGCCGACGGGTTTTGTGACAGCCATTTTCAGTGCCTTTGGTTTCGTTACCATTTATTGGCGTCCCTTTGGTTGAGGCGTTTCCACTATATTAACGGTAGAAGTGCGACAATGCTACAGGATATAGGGGATTGCACGGCTTTGCTGACTTTGAGTTGGGTTATGAAGCATCAGAAAAAGCGATCAGCATCTGCAAACGGTTAGTGTCTTGCATTCCAGCAGCACCTGAACCGGCAAGGGTTTTGCTTTGGCGTTTCGTGATTGACAGTTAGCTACAAAATCGTGAATCTCTTCTCGGAATCAAATGGGAGTACTTGAATGCGTAAAATTCTTATCACGACGTCGGCTGTGCTGGCGCTGTCTGCAATGGCTGCAACTGCAGGTGGACTGGGCGAACCGATCATGGAACCTGATGTGGTTGAGGCTGCAACGTCTTCTTCGGCAGGTGGCGTGATTGTTCCATTGCTGCTGCTGCTGCTTGTTGCCGCCGCTATCAGTGGAAGCAAGTCCACAGCGCCTATCGTTCCTCCGATCATTCCAGCACCAGTATGATCATCGGTTGAAAGAGGTCAGCAGTCGGCTGTTCCCATTCGCTTAAAATGTTGAAGCGCGCCTATTCTGGGCGCGTTTTTATTTGGAAAATGCTGTTTATTGTTGGGTTTGCAGTTGCCATTACTGCGAGGCCGAGACCTTAAACTCTAGGCCGCGCATAACTCCCGGATGGCCGACAGGGAATGCGCATCCTGAAAGCTTTGCACAAGCTTTCAGGATGCGACTCTCAAGTTCCTGCCTAATGCGCCGTCTGCGATGTGGTGGACTCGCCACCGGTTCGCTTGGCCGCCGCCGCCGCCTCTTCTGCGGCTTCGTCCCATTCAATGGGTTCGGGTTTGCGCACCAATGCGTGTTCCAACACTTCGCGCACGTGACTGACCGGGATGATGGTCAGGCCCTGTTTCACATTGTCCGGGATTTCGACCAAATCTTTGGCGTTTTCGATCGGGATCAGCACGGTTTTGATGCCGCCACGCAAGGCTGCCAACAGCTTTTCCTTCAGGCCACCGATGGGCAGCGCATTGCCGCGCAGGGTCACTTCACCCGTCATGGCAATATCGCGGCGCACCGGGATGCCGGTGATCACCGACACGATGGAGGTGACCATGGCCAGACCCGCCGATGGGCCATCTTTGGGCGTCGCCCCTTCGGGGACGTGGACGTGAATATCCATCGTCTCAAACTTCGTCGGTTTGACCCCCAGTTGCGGCGAGATGGAGCGGACATAGCTGCTTGCCGCCTCGATGCTTTCCTTCATCACATCGCCAAGTTTGCCGGTGGTTTTCATGCGGCCTTTGCCGGGCAGGCGCAGCGCTTCGATTGACAGCAACTCGCCACCGACGGAAGTCCAGGCCAGACCCGTCACCACGCCAACCTGATCTTCCAGCTCGGCCAGACCGTAGCGGTAGCGTTTCACGCCAAGGAAACCTTCCAGCGCCTCAGGCGTCACTTCGACCGCTTTGGTCTTGCCCTTGACGATTTCGGTGACCGCTTTGCGCGCCAGTTTGGCGATTTCACGTTCCAGGTTCCGCACGCCAGCCTCACGGGTGTAGGTGCGGATCATCTCTTGCAGGGCGGCATCGGTGATCTTGAATTCACCCTTTTTGAGCGCGTGGTTCTTGATCTGTTTGTCGATCAGATGACCCTTGGCGATTTCGCGTTTTTCATCTTCGGTGTAGCCCGACAGCGGGATGATTTCCATCCGGTCCAGCAAAGGGCTGGGCATGTTGTAGGAATTCGCCGTGGTGATGAACATCACGTTCGACAGATCATATTCCACTTCCAGATAGTGATCTGTGAAGGTGGCGTTTTGTTCCGGATCGAGCACCTCTAGCATGGCCGAGGCCGGATCGCCGCGGAAATCCTGACCCATTTTGTCAATTTCATCCAGCAATATCAGCGGATTGGTTGTTTTCGCCTTTTTCAGCGCTTGAATTATTTTGCCGGGCATGGAGCCGATATAAGTACGCCGGTGGCCGCGTATTTCGGATTCGTCGCGCACGCCGCCGAGACTGATGCGGATAAATTCGCGCCCCGTGGCTTTGGCAACCGACCGGCCAAGCGAAGTTTTACCCACACCGGGGGGGCCGACCAAGCACAGGATCGGGCCTTTCAGCTTGGCAGACCTCGCCTGCACAGCAAGATATTCGACAATGCGTTCCTTGACCTTCTCCAACCCGTAATGATCGGCATCCAGCACCTTTTGGGCGGCACCAAGGTCTTTCTTCATGCGGGATTTGACGCCCCATGGCACGCCCAAAAGCCAATCGAGGTAGTTGCGCACAACGGTGGCTTCCGCGCTCATCGGGGACATGGATTTCAGTTTTTTCAGCTCGGCATCCGCTTTGTCGCGGGCTTCTTTGGAAAGCGCAGTTTTGGCAATGCGGGCTTCAAGTTCGGTGATCTCGTTCTGGCCTTCTTCGCCATCACCGAGTTCCTTTTGAATGGCCTTCATCTGTTCGTTCAGATAATATTCGCGCTGGGTGCGTTCCATCTGCGTTTTGACGCGGGTTTTGATCTTCTTTTCTACCTGCAGAACGGACATTTCGCCCTGCATCTGGCCATAGACTTTTTCCAGACGCACGGCCACGTCCAGCGTTTCCAGCAGGTCCTGCTTCAACGCGACATCGACACCCAAATGGCCTGACACGAGGTCGGCCAGACGGTTGGGTTCGCGGGTATCGGCGACGGCTGACAGCGCTTCTTCTGGGATGTTTTTCTTGATTTTGGCATAGCGTTCAAATTCTTCGCCAACGGCGCGGACCAAAGCCTCGACCGCGTCCTGATCACCCGGCACTTCGACCAGCAGTTCGGCGGAAGCTTCAAAGAACGACGGGTTGGTGACGAATTCAGTGATCCGCACCCGCGCTTTGCCTTCGACCAGCACTTTGACGGTGCCATCGGGCAGTTTCAGCAGTTGCAAGACATTTGCCAACACCCCGGTGCGGTAGATGCCATCGGTGGTGGGATCATCAATCGAAGGGTCGATTTGGGATGACAGCAGAATCTGCTTGTCATCCGCCATCACCTCTTCCAATGCACGCACCGATTTTTCACGGCCCACGAACAGCGGCACGATCATATGCGGGAACACGACGATATCGCGCAGCGGCAACACGGGATAGGAGGCGGAAAGTTGATTGGTCATACTATGTCCTTTGCTGGCAGAAAAACCGCGCGCCCCGGATATCGGCAGCAGGTGGGTTTTTCCCTGTCTTAGGTATCTGGTGCTGCGCCACCCAAGTGTCAACCGCAGGCAAATCTGTTTGCCATGATGCGCCTGCGCGGCCTGCGCGGCAAGGGAGGAATGGAAAGAATGCTTTGCACCCGCCCTATAAGGGTTCAATGTCACCTATGCTGCGCGTTTGGTGGAAATTTTGCACAAATTGCGTCAACGTGCCCGCCGCGATCGCATCGCGCAGGCCTTGCATCAACTTTTGGTAATAATGCAAATTGTGCCAAGTCAGCAGCATCGAGGCGATAATCTCACCCGATTTGAAAACGTGGTGCAGGTAGGCGCGGCTGTAGTTGGCACAGGCGGGGCATGTGCAATTTTCGTCCAGCGGGCGCGGGTCATCCATGTGGCGGGCGTTTTTGATGTTCACTTGCCCCCGGTGCGTCCAGGCCTGCCCGGTGCGGCCTGACCTGCTGGGCAGCACGCAATCCATCATGTCGATGCCGCGTTCCACGGCGCCGACGATATCATCAGGCTTGCCGACGCCCATCAAGTAGCGGGGTTTATCTTGCGGCAGCATGTCGGGGGCATAGTCGAGGACGCCGAACATCGCCTCTTGGCCTTCGCCCACCGCCAAGCCGCCGACAGCATAGCCGTCAAAGCCGATTTGCGTCAGCGCTTTGGCCGATTCCTCGCGTAAGGCCTGCGTCACACCACCTTGCATGATGCCGAAAAGGGCGTGGCCGGGGCGGTCGCCAAATGCGTCGCGTGATCTTTGTGCCCACCGCATGGAAAGGGCCATGGATTTTGCGACCTCGGCATCGGTTGCGGGAAGTGCCGGGCATTCGTCGAAACACATGACAATGTCTGATCCGAGCAGCTTTTGAATTTCCATGCTGCGTTCAGGGGACAGCATGTGTTTAGAGCCGTCGATATGGCTGGAAAACTTGACGCCTTCCTCGGTCAATTTTCGTAGGGCGGCGAGGGACATCACTTGGAAGCCCCCAGAATCTGTCAGGATCGGGCGATCCCAGTTCATGAATTTGTGCAGGCCCCCAAGGTGGGCGATGCGTTCCGCCGTGGGGCGCAGCATCAGATGATAGGTGTTTCCCAGCAGAATATCCGCCCCGGTGGCGCGGACAGAGTCGGGCAGCATCGCTTTAACCGTAGCAGCCGTACCTACCGGCATGAAGGCAGGCGTGCGGATGTCACCCCGCGGCGTGCTGATCAGTCCCGTGCGCGCTTTGCCATCGGTGGCGTTGACCTGGAATTTGAACCGCTGCGCCATAACCCTGCCCATTTTTGAGGTGATGGGTGTTTTGGTGCAAAAGCAACGCCTTGCCAAGCTGCATCTGGCAAGGGGCATCTGTGCAGGAACCCGCGCATCCATGCAGAAAGCGCAAGAATTAATTTGGCGCTTGTGTGACCTGCGCTACCCTTTGACCTAACGATATGCAGGAACCCATATGCTGACACGTCGCGCCTTTCATAAACAGCTTGCTGCTTTGGCCGTTGCCTCTGCCCTGCCCCGGCCGGTTTGGGCATCTGCTGATGTGGCGGTGCCTGCGGCGGAACAGTTTTTGAACCGACTAAGTTTTGGCGCGAATGACACGGCACGCGCGGAACTTAGCGCCCTTGGCGCGCAAGGCTGGCTTGAGGCGCAGTTGGCAATGCCCGTCAGCGATGCTGGTCTTGACGCAAGGTTGGCTGATGCGCGGCTGCGAATAAAATATGATGCGGGGGATGACGGCGAAGCTGGCAGTTGGGCCGCGATGGATGAGTTGCGCCCGCTTGCCGCCTTGACCGCCGATCCGGCGGACCACGTGGATTTGCTCGATTTCACCAAGGCAGTGGAATATTCCGAACGCATCCGCCCTGCGCAAGAGGTGATTGCGGCGTCGTTGATCCGGGCAGTACATGCCAAGGCACAGTTGCGGGAATTGGTGACGCAATTCTGGCATGACCATTTCAGCGTCAACGCGATGAAATCTGAAATGACTGCTGTGTTCTTTCCCAGCTATGATGCGAGCCTGCGCGAAAATGCCTTTGGCAATTTCCGGGTGTTGCTGGGCTGCGTCGCCCGGTCGCCCGCCATGCTATATTACCTGAACAACGAAGAAAGCCGCGCCAGCCCCGCAAACGAAAACTTTGCCCGTGAATTGCTGGAATTGCACACGCTGGGCGCGCAGAATTACGTCAATGACACAGCCCCCAACTGGCGCGATGTGCCGGGGGCGGCAGAGGGGTTGGCGCAAGCCTATATTGATCAGGATGTCTATGAAGTGGCCCGCGCCTTTACCGGCTGGACCGTTGGCGACGGGCGTTTTGTCAGCCAAGGGGTGGAAACCCCGAAAACCGGGCGTTTTCACTATGTCGAGGCGTGGCACGACCCCTACCAGAAACGCGTTCTGGGGCGGGAGTTTGCGCCCAACCAAGCACCGATGGAGGATGGTGACCAGGTGCTTGATCTGCTGGCCACGCATCCCGGCACGGCACAGTATGTGTGCAAAAAGCTGATCCGGCGGTTGTTGGTGGATGATCCAGATCAGGGCATGATCGACCGCGTGGCGGGGGTGTTTTTGGCAACATCAGATGCGCCAGATCAGATTGCACAGCTGATCACGGCAATCGTGGCCGACCCGTTGTTTGCGGACACAAAGCCCAGCAAATTGCGGCGTCCGTTTGAATTTCTGGCAGGGCTTTACCGTGCGACCGGGGCCGAGGTGAAATCGCCCGACATGGCGTTTGACTGGCAGTTGGCGCGGGCCGGTTGGCATCAGCATTCTTACGGCCCGCCAACCGGCCACCCTGACCGCGCATCACGGTGGCGTTCGGCGTCCACCATGAACCGCTATGTCGATCTTGCCTTCTTTGCGCATGATGATTGGTTTGGCTGTACGCAGACGTCGCTGGGCCAAGCAACGCCGCAGAATGCAAAAAGTTTTGCAGCCTTCACCGGCTATTGGGTGGCACGGCTGCGTGGGCCTGATGCGCCCGATGTGCTGGCGGAACTGTCGGCGGCATTTGAAATCGGTGATGTTGATGCCGCCATGGAGTTGAACCCGGAAGATCGGCAGGGAGCGGCCGCTATGGCGGTGGCGTTTGCGGCACTGACGCCGCAGTTCATGTTGCGTTAGGGATAGGGAAACGATGGGCGAGCCAACCCTTGTTGTGGTGTTTTTGCGCGGTGGGGCGGATGGATTGGCCCTTGTCAGCCCAACGTCGGACCCTGATTTCATCGCCGCGAGGCCCGAGGATTTGCGGGTTTTGCGCAAGGGGGATGCGGCAGGTCATGCCATAAAGCAACAGTTTGCCGATCTCGATTTCCGGTTTCACGCTGGCGCGGGCGCGCTGTCGGACCTGTGTAACGCGGGCGATTTATCGCTGATCCATGCCGCCGGATTGACCGAGGCCACACGCAGCCATTTTGACGCTGAGGCCCGGATTGAACGGGCGGCACATTCGGGCGATGCGGGTGGCTGGTTGGGGCGATGGTTGAAAACCATTCCTGCGGGCGGCGATTTGCCTGCCTTGGCGGTGGGCACCACGCTGCCCGGCGCGATGGATGGGCATGAGGCGGCGGTGGCGGAGGAATTGGGGAATTTGATCCTTGCGGGTGGGCATTGGCTGGCCCCGGCGCTGCGGGCGCGTCTAGCCCAAGGGTTTGGCGCGCACGGGCCGGTGGATGCGTCGATGCGGCAACTGTTTGATTTGTCGCAGATGATTTCGGGGCGGATATGGTCGGATACGGACGGGGCCGCACGCCCCTATGCGCCGCAGGTGGAGTATCCGGCGGACAACCCGATTTCCGCACCCTTGATGACGATTGCGCAGACGCTAAAGTTGGGAATGGGCACGCGGGTGGCGACGGTGGATGTGCCGGGGTGGGATACCCATGTGCGGCAGGCGGGCGATTTCACCAATCAGGTGCGGTGGTTGTCGGACGGGCTGATGGCGTTTTGGCGCGATCTGGGGATTTTGCAGCAAGACACGTCGGTGGTGGTGATGAGCGAATTCGGGCGCAGGCTCAGGTCCAACGCGTCGGGCGGCACCGATCATGGGCGCGGCAATGTGATGATGGTGCTGGGGCCGCAAGCGCGCGGGGGCCGGATGCTGGGGCGTTGGCCGGGGCTTTCGAATGACGCGTTGGAGGAAGGCGCCGATCTGGCGGTGACGACGGATTACCGGACTGTGTTGGCGGAACTGATGTCGGGGCATATGAAGGCCGCGGATTTGAGCACGGTGTTTCCGGGCTTTGGTGCGGCGGCACCTTTGGGGCTTTGGGGGTAGGGTTGCGCGGGTCACCCATTCGCCTTAACGAGGATGACCTTTGGTGGGAACGCATCCACAGCCGTGGTCTTTCTTGCCGGATTTGACACGCGTCAAATCAGGCCGCTCCTGCCTGCCCCGGCAGGCGCGTATCCGCACCAGCCAGACAGGCGCGGCCTGATTTCCACAAGTCCGGTCTAGGCCAACCTCACTTGCCTTACGGCTTGCGCCTTCAGGCAAAGGAGCGAAAAACGCTGCCCCGCAGCGTTTCCAGATCGGTCCGGGTTCAAGTCCTTAAACGCATCACGCCGGATCGGCGATCACATCCTGACGCTGCTGGCCAAGGCCCGCGATGCCAAGTTCCACCACTTCGCCGGGCTTCAGGAAACGCTGTGGCTTCATGCCGTCGCCAACGCCGGGCGGGGTGCCGGTGGAAATCACATCGCCGGGATGCAGGGTCATGAATTGCGACAGATAACTGACCAGAAAAGCCACGCCGTAAACCATGGTTTTGGTAGAGCCATTCTGCATTTTCTGGCCATTCACCGTCAGCCACATGGCAAGGTTTTGCGGGTCGGCGACCTCATCACGGGTGACCAACCATGGCCCAAGTTGACCGAAGTTGTCGCAAGACTTGCCTTTCGTCCATTGGCCGGAGCGTTCTTTTTGAAAGGCGCGTTCTGAAACATCGTTTGCGACGGCAAAGCCCGCGACGTGGTTGAGGGCGTTTGCTTCGCTGACGTATTTCGCGCGTGTGCCGATGATGACCGCCAGTTCCACCTCCCAATCGGTCTTTTCCGATGTTCGGGGAATGATGATCGGGTCGTTCGGCCCACATATGGCCGAAGTGGCTTTCATGAAGATCACAGGTTCGGGCGGCACAACCATGCCACTTTCGGCGGCGTGATCGGCATAGTTCAGGCCGATGCAGATGAATTTTCCAGTGCCGCCAACGCAGGCACCAAGCCGGGCGGAGGCGGAGACGAACGGCAGGCTGGACGGGTCCACCTTGCGGATGGCGGCAAGGCCTGCGTCAGACAGAACCGCGCCTGCGATGTCTGGCACAACGCCGGACAGATCGCGGATCGAGCCATCAGGGCCGATCATGCCCGGTTTTTCTGCGCCCAAAGCGCCGTGGCGGAGGAGTTTCATAGTTCAGACCTTTCAAGTGTTGGACCAGCCGCCATCAATGATTTGCGCTGTTCCTGTGCAAAATGTGGATTCGTCGGAGGCGAGGAAAACCACCAGCCCGGCGATATCGCTGGCTTGGGCAAGTTTTCCGGTGGGTTGGCGGGCAAGAAAGGATTTGCGACCCGCCTCATAATCACCGGTGTCTGCCATGCGCTGCTGCAGGGATGGCGTATCAACCGTGCCGGGGCAAACCGCGTTGCAGCGGATGCCTTGGGTTATGAAATCGGCGGCGATGGATTTGGTCAGGCCGATGACGGCGGCCTTGGTGCCGCCATAGGCAAAGCGGTTGGGGGCCGCGATGATCGAAGACGCCACCGAGGCCATGTTGATGATCGACCCGCCGCCACCCGCGATCATGCCGGGCAAGAACGCGCGGCACATGCGGTAAAGCGCGGTGACGTTCAGGTCGAACGAAAACGCCCATTGATCTTCGTCGCAGTCCAGAATTGTGCCGGAGGCCACAAACCCTGCGCAGTTGAACAGCGCGTCTACCCGGCCAGCAGCGGCCACGGCGGCGGCGATGCTGGCGGGGTCACGCACATTCAACACGCGGGTTTCCAGCCCTTCGGCGGCAAGGCTGGCAAGCGTCGCCTCGTTCACATCTGTCGCGATCACATGTGCGCCTTCGCGGGCCATTGCCAGCGCAGAAGCGCGGCCAATCCCCTGCCCGGCCGCTGTCACAAGCGCACGTTTGCCTGTCATCCGTCCCATCAGTTTTCCTTTCAAACCCGCGCCAGAAGCGCGTCAATTTCAGTGCGGGATGGCATCGACGGCGCGGTGCCAGGGCGGGTGACGGAAATGCCTGCGGTGGCACAGCCAAACCGGATGGCGTCGATCACCGGCATGCCTTCGGACAAGGCCACCGCAAAGCCGCCATTGAACGCATCGCCTGCCCCGGTGGTTTCAACCACAGGCCCTGCGCTGATCACCGGCACATGCACCGATCGGGTGCGGTCGCGGTAGAGCGCGCCGTTTGAGCCAAGGGTGATGATGACCGTGCCGACACCTTTGGCAAGCAAAGCGTCCGCGGCAGCTTCAGCTTGAATAATCGACGTGACGGGAAGGCCGGTCAGCGCCTCGGCTTCTGTCTCGTTCGGGGTGATGTAGTCGCAAAGGGCAAGGATATCATCGTCCAGATGCGCTGCGGGTGCCGGGTTAAGGATAGTCGTCACCCCGGCGCTGCGGGCAATTTTCAGGGCATGATAGGCGGCAGGAATGGGCTGTTCCAACTGGGTGACAAAGATCGCAGCAGACTCGATCAACGCACGGCTGGCATCGACATCGGCGGTGGACACACGCCCTGCCGCACCGGGGGCGACGATGATGGCGTTGTTGCCGGTGGCGTCTTCGATGAAGATGTATGCGGCGCCTGTGTAGCTTTCGGCATCAACCGTCACTTCGGGGATGACACCCGCTTTTGCCCAAGTGGCGCGGGCGATTTCGGCAAAGGCATCTGGCCCAAGGCGAGTTATAAAATGGGTTTTACCACCGGCCATGGCGGCTGCGACGGATTGGTTTGAACCCTTGCCGCCGGGGCCAAGCACGAAGGAATTGCCAAGGATGGTTTCGCCCATTTTGGGCTGCCGTGGCGCACGGTAGGCGGTGTCAGCCACAAAAATGCCGAGGATGACGATAGGTTTCAGAGGGGCGGGTTTCATGACGTTGCATCCGGCGCGATGACGCCTTTGCGGAAGATGAAACAGCCGTAGAAACGACGCTCGCCGGTTTGGATCACGGCGTAGGCCTGTTTTGCGCGGTCGTAAAACTCGAACCGTTCAATGCTGATCATTGGGCGGGGGCGGCCTTCGGCTGCGTCGATGGCCTGCTGCACCTCGGCTTGCACCGGCTCCACACGGGTGGGATCGCCGACCACCTCCATCCGGGCCGCGAAATCATCGACGAACGTATCCAGCGGGAAGACGGAAAGCACGGCCTCGACCGCTTGGGCGCAAGTCAGGTTTTCCATCCGCAAAAGGCTGCCCAGCACGGTTTCGCGCGCAACACTGTCGGCAGGAAAATTGGTGTCGGATATCACCAGTGTATCGCCATGGCCCATCGCGCGCAGGGCATAAAGCACGTCGGCGTTCAAGCGATTGTCGAGACCTTTGAGCATGGCATTCTCCGTCTTAGGTGGGGAAATGTTCGGACAGGACGCGGGCGAACACAAGGGCAAGTGTGGCATGGGCAGCTTCGTCGTAATGGATGCCGTCGATGGGCGATACGGCGATGTGCAGACCAGCATCCAGAAAGGACACGTTTGCGCGGGCTGCGGCGGATGCGATGGTTTTTGCAAGACCCTGCGATTTGGCTTGGCCACCTTCAAACATTTCGGCCAAACAGCCAACTTCGATGATGGGCGGGGGGGCGACCAACAAGATGCCAGGAGTGTTGCCGTCTGGCCCGCAGGCAAAATTGCGAATGACGCCGATTAACCGTTCAAGTGAAAGTGCGATATCGGTTGGATTGACCGAAAAGCGGCCCTTCAGATCATTGGTGCCCAGCATCACGATGATCACATCAATTGGCTTGTGCGATTCCAACATCGACGGCAGCACGGTCAGCCCATTGCGATGTGCGCCCTCAATCGGATCGTCATGCACAGTGGTCCGGCCGGGGTGGCCTTCTTCAATCACATGCCACGCGGCACCCAGATGGGCTGCCATAAGGGCGGGCCAACGTGTGCTGCGGCCATAGCGGCCCGATGCGCCAAGTTCGGGCACGGGTGGGGTGCCATGGGTGTTGCTGTCGCCAAAACAAAGCACGGTGCGGGTCATCAGATGCGATCCCCGCTGGCGGCGTCAAACAGATGCACGACACCCGGCTGTGCGGCCAGATGCACGCTATCCCCCGGCTTGAAGGCGTGGCGTTCGCGAAACACCGCGACCAGATCACGCGCGCCGAAACGCAGCACGACATGGGTTTCAGACCCGGTTGGTTCAACCACCGCGACCTGCGCTGCAAGCCCTTTGGGTGCAAGTTCAAGATGTTCGGGGCGTATACCGAAGATGACCTTTTGCCCATCCGTCAAACCCGGCAGATCCGGCGCATCAAGCATCGTGCCATCGGCGTCGACCACCACGCCCTCTGCCGTGCGCCGGACGGTGCCTTCGATCAGGTTCATAGACGGCGATCCGATAAAGCCCGCCACAAAGGTATTGGCGGGGGTGTCATATAATTCCAGCGGTGCACCGACCTGTGCTATGTGACCGTCGCGCATCACGACTATTCGGTCGGCCATGGTCATCGCCTCGATCTGGTCATGGGTCACGTAAACAGTTGTGGTGCCAAGCCGTTGGTGCAATTCGCGAATTTCAGCCCGCATCTGCACGCGCAGTTTGGCGTCAAGATTTGACAGGGGTTCATCGAACAGGAACACCGCCGGATCACGGACGATGGCACGGCCCATTGCGACACGCTGGCGTTGCCCGCCCGACAGTTCGCGGGGATAGCGGCCAAGATAGGGTGTCAGGCCCAGAATATCTGCCGCGCGTTTAACACGGGTTTCCACCTCGGCCTTGTTCATCCGTGCCATTTTTAGCGCAAAGCCCATGTTGGCGGCCACTGTTTTATGGGGGTAAAGCGCATAGTTTTGAAACACCATGGCGATGTTACGTTCTGCCGGGGGCAGGTTGTTCACCACCCGGTCGCCAATGCTGATGGTCCCCGATGTAATACTTTCCAGCCCGGCGACCATCCGCAAAAGCGTGGATTTCCCACACCCCGATGGACCGACGAGCACCACGAATTGCCCATCGGCAATGTCCACATTCACCCCGTGAACAACCTGCTGCGCGCCATATGCCTTGCGCAGATCGCGGATGTGAACTTCTGCCATGCTTCCCCCGATTCCGAATTTTTCCGCAAGAAAAGCGGTGAGCCTGTGACCCATCTTTGGCAAAGTCGTAGCCCAGCGTAAAGCCTCTGTCCACCAGCTAACCATACTAACATGTTAGATGCTTGACACATGCAGTTTAGGCTGAGAAGCTTCCAAGTGTCTGGCATGGGCCGGACCCGGATTTGGGTAACGATGCACCATAAGAAACCCCTTCAGGGGTAAACGCCCGAACAGCGGATCGCGGCTTTCAGCGAAACATCAAAGGGAGGTCATTGATGAAAATCGAACATTACAATCAGGCAGTGCGCGCAGGACTGACGCGTCGCAGATTGTTGCAAGGTGCCGCCAGCATTGGTGGTGCGGCGGCCTTGGGCAGCCTAGGGCTACGGCCTGCTTTTGCCGAAGCCCATGGCAACCTACGGGCAGAGCTGCTGGCGATTCCCGGCGTTGGCGCGGGATCACCGACAGATGCCGATTGGCAAAAAGTGGGTGAACTGTGCCTTGGCGCCACCAAAGCCAATGTGGCCGAAGGCGAATTTGCCGGGGTTGAACTGACCTTCATGGGGTTGAACAACCAAAATCAACACAACTTTCTGTTCCGCGGTTTCCTGAAATCATGGGAAACCTATACCGGGGCCAAAATCAACTGGATCGACCTTGCACAAGCCGATTACAACCCGCGCCTGCAACAGGCGATTGCGACTGGCACCGTTGATTTTGACATCATCGAAATGGGTGCCCCGTTTGAAGGTGACACCGCCAGCAAGGGCTTGCTGGATGAAATGCCAGACTGGGTGAAAACCCAGATTGAGGCCGATGACCTTGTGGACTATCTGAAAGCGCCGGTCGGCACGTGGGACGGCAAAACCTACCGGATCACGGTCGACGGCGACTGCCACACTTTTGCTTACCGCAAGGATTACTTCGGTGAAGGATCAATCTCTGGCATGGCAGAGCCACCAAAGTTCTGGGAAGATGTGAATGCGATGTCACTGGCCATAATGGGCAAGGACGATCCGCTGACCGGCACACCGGCCTTTGGGTTCCTTGACCCGCTGAAGGGCTGGGGCGGATTTGGCTTTTACTTCCTTGAAGACCGCGCAGCGGCCTATGCCAAGCACCCGTCCGATCCGGCATGGCTGTTTGATGCCGACACCATGAAACCACGCGTCAACAACCCGGCCTGGGTGCAGGCCATTCAGGACGTGATGGATCTGAACGCGGCGGGCGCCTATCCGGCCGACCAGATCAACGCCGACCCCGGCGTCACGGCGTTCTCGCAATTCCTGGCAGGGACCGGCGCGGGCGTTACCTGGTGGGGTGATGTAGGATCGAACGCGCGCACTTCGGACACGTCCGTTGTGGGCGACGTTGTAGGATTCTCGATCAACCCCGGTGCCAAGCGCGTCTACAACAGTGCAACCGCAGCTTGGGAAGAAACTGAAAACTTCGCACCAAACATGGCCTATATCGGCTGGGGCGTCTACGTGACCAGCCGCGTGTCGGGCGATGAAAAGAAGCGCAAAGCAGCTTGGTCTGCCGCAGCGCACTTGGGTGGCAAGGATCTGTCGCTGTGGATGTCGGCTTATCCATCCGGCTTCCAGCCCTACCGCAAGAGCCACTTCCAGTATGACGAATGGGAAGCGGCCGGCTATGACCGCGCGTTCATTGAGGATTTCCTTGGGTCCAACGCTGACAGCTACAATCACCCCAATGCTGCGATTGAGCCGCGGATCCCCGGCATCTTCCAATACTATTCGGTGGCCGAAGACGAATTGGCCAAGGGATACGGCGGGCAGTATGCATCGGCACAGGAAACCGCCGATGCGATTGCGGTGGCTTGGGAAAAGATCACAGACCAGATCGGGCGAGACAGCCAGATTGCGCTTTATAAGGCAAGTCTGGGGATGTGATCTGACGGCTTGTGCGGCAAAAAAAGGGGCGCGGCGGGACACCGGCGCGCCTTTCTTAATTCCGACGTGGCGCAATGGTGATGTTACTACCATTTGACCGCCAAGGGTGTATGGTTTTGATCACGCCTGAAACGCAGAGCGCGTCTGTTGCTTATGCAGGATAAGTCGGTTCTGCGGTTTGCTGTGGTGGGATAACCGGCGGACTGAAGATTTTTCGCGTGGCGTGGCAAACCCGGTCGAAATGACTTTCCCGGCGCGCGCATCGCCGCTAACATGTTAGTATGAGCGCCAGTAACACCCTTCATATTGTCACCAATGATGACATTTCAGCGCGGCGCATGATGCTTGGACGCGCAGTGATCTGGGGATCGGCGGGCCTTTTGGTGCTGTTGGCCGTTTTGCAGACCCTGCAAGCGATCGAATATATCGACCTCGGTTTCGCCAATTGGCGCCCGACGCTTTACGCCTATGTGTTTTGGGCCGTCTGCCTGTGCTGGGGGCAGGTTTTGACTCGGGGCGAGCAGGGCAAGCGGGTGCTGTTCGTGCTGCCTGCGGTGATGTTTGTTTTGTCTTTTGCAATTTTACCGCTGGTATTTGGGCTTGGGATTGCATTTTCCGACTGGAACCTGTCTTCACCCACGGGGCGAAAATTCAATGGCATGGATAACTTACGCCAGATGTGGGCGGACCCGTTTTTCTGGAACGCCCTGACGAATATGATTTGGTATACGCTGGCCATCCTTGTCGAATATGCCATCGCATTTGGATTGGCGCTGCTGCTGAACGGGCAAATTCGGGCGAGAAAGTTCTTTCGGGTGGCCTTTCTGATGCCTTTGATGCTGTCGCCTGTGGCCGTCAGTTGGATGATCGGCAAATCCATGATGGAGATCAGGTTCGGCCCGCTATCACGACTTGCGCGGTTCTTTGGCTGGGAAGACCCATCTTTCTTTGGCAGTCCTGAAATCGCCCGTTTCATGATTATGGCAATGGATGCGTGGACGTTCATCCCTTTCATGATGATCATGATCCTGGCAGGTTTGCAGGCGATCCCCAAAGAATTGCAGGAAGCTTCAAAAGTGGATGGTGCAAGTGGATGGCGCGGCTTTTGGGAAGTGACCTTTCCGCTGATGTTGCCGGTTTCAATTACCGCGATATTGATCAGGATCATCTTCAAGTTGAAGCTGGCCGATATCATTATCAATGTGACATCCGGCGGGCCGGGGGGTGCTACAGATTCTGTGACCAGCTTTATCTTCCGGGAGTATCGGGATCGGTCAAACGTCGGCTATGGCACCATGTTGGCGATGGTTTATCTGGTGATCATTATCGTCGCGATGACCCTTCTTATGAAGGTTGCTGACCGCTGGATGCGGCCGAGGTATTGAAATGACAGACCAGATTTTCCACGATGCGCCGTCTGACCTGGCCCACCGGGCAAAATGGTGGACCGGGCGCATCGCGATTTACGGCGCCCTGATTTTATGGGCATTCATCTGTCTGTTCCCGATCTATTGGACGATCACGACCTCATTCAAGATGGCGCCGGATGTGATGAAGGGCCATATGGTGCCGTGGTGGGATTTCACCCCAAAATGGCTTGGCTGGAGATCGCTTGGACTGTCACCCGATACGATTGGTGCCGAATCCACGGTGCGCGATGAATTTTTCAAGCGGTTCATGAATTCTATGATCACGTCTGTTTCGGCCTCAATTCTGGCTGTGGTGCTTGGCAGTCTGGCGGCGTATGGACTGTCACGGTTTTCCTACAAATTTGGCTATATGCGCAACGCGGATATTTCTTTCTTTTTTCTCAGCCAACTGATCTTGCCACCAGTGGTTTTGGCGCTGCCGTTTTTGGTTCTTTACCGAGAGCTGGCTCTGCTGGATACGCGGATAGGGTTGATCTTGCTCTATACTCTGACGGTGTTACCCATCGTGATCTGGATCATGCGGGACCAATTTGCCGGCATCCCGACCGAGTTGGAGGAAGCTGCAATGGTGGACGGGCTATCCATCTGGGGTGCGTTCCTGACCATTGTGCTGCCAATCGCTTTGCCCGGTATGGTGGCTGCGATGATCATAAGTCTGGTGCTAACCTGGAATGAGTATTTCTTTGCCGCCCTTTTGACCTCGACCCATGCCAATACTCTGCCGGTCATGGTGGCAAGCCAGACCGGATCACAGGGCATATCATGGTGGTCGATGGCGGCGCTGTCTTTTGCCGCCATCCTGCCGCTGGTGGTAATCGGGATTGTGCTGGAGCGTTTTATCATCAAAGGCATGGCCGCAGGGGCGGTGAAGTGACAGCCGCGCCCCAGAATTTTCCAGAAAACTTTGACCGGAATTTTCGGCGATTCCGATCTGTTCTATGCTGAAGGGCATCGACCAGCGGCTCAGTGCCGAGATTGTCCATGTGCTGATGTTGATGGGCCATGGCGACGATCTGGTGATCTGTGATGTGAATCATCCGGCGGCAACTATTGCGGCAAAGACCACATTTCGGCGGCTGATTGATATGCCGGGGTGTGACATTCCAACGGCGACGGCCGCTATTCTGACGCTGATGCCGCTGGACACATTTGTTGATGCGCCCGTCACGCGGATGCAGGTGGTGGGCGACCCTGACGCGCAGATGCCGGTGTTTGGCCGGATACAGGCCGTTGTGAACCGGGCGGAAGGGCGCGCGGTGCCGATTCTGGCATTGGAGCGTTTCGCGTTTTATGCGGCGGCAGAGCGGGCATTTTGTATCATTCGCACGTCTGATTCCGGGCCCTACGGATGTTTTATCCTGAAAAAAGGCGTGGTGAATCTGCCATCCCTGTGACCTCGCGCTGGTTGGGGTGAGCCGATGTCAGCCTCTGGCGAGGATATTTAGGACCAGAAAAAGCGAACCGTCAGCCTGGCGTCGACAGGTCTGCGGCAATGTCTTTTGTCACTTCATAAAGCCTGCGAAACAGCGGGTATTGGCGCGCATAGGCGGCATGGTGCGTGGCAAAAACAGTTTCTGCAGCCGGGTTCCACAGTGAGATGTCATCAAGGGTAGATTGGCCAACCGCAAAAGACGCAAGGAAGGCATTGCCAAAGGACGCCCCGGTCACAACTTTGCACAGGGTTTGGCTGAGGCCGGTCATATCAGACGTGGCCTGCAGCCATGTTCGATTTTTGGTGCCGCCGCCGACAGCAAGTACTCGGCGTGGCGCAGCGCCGGTGCTGGCATAGGTGTCGGTGATGTGCCGGGTTGCGGCAGCGATGCCTTCAACGGCAGCGCGGTACAGATCGCCGCGTGTATGGGTCAGGTTTAGCCCGAAAAACGCGCCTTTGGCATTTGGGTCATGAATAGGGGTGCGTTCGCCCGAAAAATACGGCAGACAGATCAGGCCTTTGGCCCCGGGGGGAGAGGCGTCAGCCTCGGCACTCAGGGTGGCGAAAGCGCTGTCTGACGGCAGATCGCGCGCGCATTGATCGCGCATCCAATGGGTAAGGGTGCCAGACGTGGCAAGCCCCGCCATTGCGGAAAACTGGCCGGGGTAAAGCCACGGGGTTTGCCATAACCGGGTATCGGCCAAGCGACGATCTGTGATCTGAATAATGAAAATGGTTGAACCATACATCATCATCATGTCACCAATGTTTCGGACGCCGATGCTGACCGCCTCTGCCGCCGCATCTATTGTGCCGCAGGTCACGGGGGTGCCAAGTGCAAGTCCCGTTTCCTGTGCTGCTGCCGCTGTGATATGGCCTGCAATGTCGGTCGACCACATCAGGCGCGGCAACTGATCCGCATCGCAAATGCCAGCCAAATCGGCGGACCAGTTTTGTGTGTTGCAATCATAAAGCGGGCTGAAGCTGGCAGCGGTGTGATGATCTATCACCATCTGCCCCGTCATGCGGTGGACCAGATAGCTGGTCGAGGTCAGAATTTTTGTCGTTTTAGCCCAAATGTCAGGGTGGTTGCGGCGCAACCACAGGATTTTTGGCCCAACAGATTGCGATGTCAGCGCGTTGCCGCAGCGGGCAAGAATGATGTCTTCGCCGATCTGGGTGTTAAGCCACGCGATCTCGGCAGTGGCGCGGGTATCGACGCCGTAAAGGACACCGTTCATAAGCGGTGTTCCATCTGGGTCAACCGGCAGCATGCAAGGGCCAATGGCCGATGGCGCGATGGCGCGGATAGATTTTGGATCTATCTTGGCTGTCGCCAGCAACGTTTTGGTAAGCTGGACAAAATCACCCCACCAATCCTGTTCAGCGCGATGTTCGGCCCATCCGGCGCGCGGCACGATCATTTTATGGGGACAGGCCGCCTGAGCGATGATCTGGCCATGATCATCCGCGATCACGCCCTTAGATTCGAACGTGCCGATGTCGATACCAAGCGTGTAGCCGATCACCATCAGGTTGCCCGAACACTACGCTGAAGTGAGACGTTCATAATTGGCCCTTTTGGGTATCATTGGGCCTGTCATGCCCGCCCGAGTCATACTAACATGTTAGCCTGTTCGGAGGATGATATGCAATTAAAGACAAGGCACTGGGATCGTCAGGGCAACGGTGGGATCACTTTTACAGAGCTTGGCTTCGGTGCGGCCCCCATCGGCAATCTTTATCGTGCTTTGTCCGAAGAGGACGCGCAAACAACCTTGAATCGGGCTTGGGACGCGGGCGTACGTTATTTTGACACCTCTCCCCAGTATGGTCTTGGCCTTTCTGAAACGCGGCTCAATCGGTTCCTGCGCGGGAAATCGCGCGGCGATTACGTGATTTCAACCAAGGTTGGGCGCCTGTTGCGCGCGACGACGCCCGAAAAGCGGATCGGATTCGGCAAATGGTTTGACGTGCCGTCCCGGACCGAAGTTTACGACTATTCCTATGATGGCGTGATGCGCAGTTTGGAGTTTTCGCTCGAGCGGCTGGGGATCGACTACATTGACGTTCTCTATGTCCACGACCTTGACGTCTGGACCCACGGAAGCCAAGCGAAGATGGAGGCCCATCGTGCAACCTTCATGGCGGGGGGATACAAAGCGCTGGTGGCCTTGCGTGATGAAGGCGTGATCAAGGCGTTCGGTCCGGGCCTGAACGAATGGCAGCCCTGCCTCTGGCTGCTGGAGCGGGGGGATTTCGACATTTTTTTGTTGGCGGGCCGCTATACGCTTCTGGAACAAGAGGCGCTGGCAAGCTTTCTGCCAATGGCGACGGCCCGCGGCGTGGGCATCGTGATCGGCGGCCCGTATAATTCCGGCATTCTGGCAACCGGGCCGAAACCCGGCGCGTTTTACAACTATGACCCCGCACCACAACCTATTTTGGACCGCGTGGCGCAGATCGAGGCGGTTTGTTTGCGGCATTCGGTGCGGATGGTCGATGCGGCATTTCAGTTTCCGCTGTGCCATCCAGCAGTGGTATCCGTCATCCCCGGTGGGCAGGGCGTGGCAGAGGTGGACGCCAATATGCGGGCCGCAACGGCGGTGATACCGGCAGCGCTTTGGGCCGACCTGAAGACCGAGGGGTTGCTGCACGCCGATGCGCCCGTTGGCGGCTAGCCCTTAGCGCGGCGCAAAAAGCTCCGGGCGTTCGCGCACCAAAGGCTCCAGCACCAGAATAAGCTGACGCAGGTGATGCTGGGTTGCTGCGCGCGCGGCGACCGGATCACGGGCTTCAAGGGCCGCCAGAATAGCATGATGTTCCAGCAAAGTGGCCTGCACCCGCCCCGGCGCGGGCAAAACCAGTTGCCGCGCGCGGTTGACATGCACCCAAGCCGTTTCTGACAGCGTGGGCAACCTGCGAAACCCTGTGAAGGACAGGATCAGTTCGTGCATCTGTGCGTCCAGTTGATGAAATCCGCCGGTATCGCCATCGGCGATCAGCGCCTCTTGCACACGCAGATTGCGGCGCAATTGCACCAGCTGATCCTCTGTAATGCTGCGCGCAACAATGTCGATTGCCGCCACTTCCAAGGCTTCGCGCAAGAACGCACCTTCCCGGATCTCTTCCATCGAAAATCTTGCGACAAAGGTTCCCGCTTGCGGAACAATATCGACCAAGGCCTCGGCCGCAAGGCGGGCTACCGCTTCGGCAACGGGGGAACGCGACACGCCAAGTTCCGCACAAATTTCAGGTTTGCGCAGGATTTCACCGGGATGAAAGACCAACGTCAAAATAGCGTCTTTCAGCGAAAGATAAACTTTCTGCGCCAATGACCCTGCAAACCCATCAAGCGCCTTCAATGGGCGACGGGGCGGGGTTTCCTCTTGCGGTGGTATGGGTGCAGCCTGTAGCATACTAACATGTTAGCTGGGGCAACCGCCCTGTCAAGCCGCAGCCCGGCCAAGCCCTTTGGACCTATCTGGTAAGATCACACATGACAACGGACCGTTCCCCAACAATTCGCCTGCATCCAGATGACAATGTGATCATCGCGCTGAAGGACCTTGTGATAGGCGACCCTGTACCGGGGCTGGATGCACCACTTTTGCAATCGGTTCCGCGCGGGCACAAGATTGCCATGCAACCGATTGCAACCGGAAGTTGTGTTATTAGGTATGGACAGATTATTGGGGTTGCAACTTGTGATGTCGCGGCTGGCAATCATGTGCATGTGCATAACCTTGGGATGGGTGCGCATGATCAGGATTATGCCTTTTCCACCGATCTGCGCCCCCTGCCCCATGTGGACGGCCCGCGCAGTTTTATGGGGTTTCACCGCGCGGATGGCGGGGTTGGGACACGAAATTATCTGGGAATATTGACGTCGGTCAATTGTTCGGGGTCCGTCGCGCGATTCATTGCCGAGGCGTGTGATCGCGATGGGTGGCTTCGCGATTTCCCCAATATCGACGGCGTTGTGCCGATTGTGCATGGCACCGGGTGCGGCATGTCAGGCAAGGATGAGGGCTATGATACGCTGTTCCGCACCTTGCAAGGCTATGCGCGGAACCCGAATTTTGGCGGCATTCTGCTGGTGGGTCTGGGCTGCGAAGTGCTGCAAATTCCTGATCTGATTGGGGCGGGCCGGATGCGGGCGGATGGCAATTTCCGCTATATGACCATCCAGCAAACCGGCGGCACTAGGCGCACCATTGACCGAGGCATTGCGGTGCTGAAGGAAATGGCGGTGGTGGCGAATGGCGTGTCACGCAGCCCCGCCGGGTTGGAACATCTGATGGTCGGCATGCAATGCGGCGGATCGGACGGTTATTCTGGTATCACCGCCAACCCGGCTTTGGGGGCAGCGTCTGATCTGCTGGTGGCGCATGGGGGGACGACGATCCTCTCGGAAACGCCGGAGATTTACGGGGCGGAGCATCTGTTGACGCGGCGGGCGGTATCGCCCGAGGTCGGGGCAAAGATCGTGGAACGCATCCGATGGTGGGAGGATTATACTTCACGTAACGGGGGAGAAATGGACAATAACCCCTCGCCCGGTAACAAAAAAGGCGGATTGACGACGATTTTGGAAAAGTCTTTAGGGGCAGTTGCCAAGGGCGGCACAGCGCCGCTGACGCAGGTGTATAAATTCGCGGAACCCATTACCGAACACGGTTTTGTCTATATGGACAGCCCCGGTTATGACCCCTGTTCTGTCACCGGGCAGATCGCGTCAGGTGCCAACTTGATCGCCTTCACCACCGGGCGCGGGTCGGTGTCCGGTTACAAACCCACGCCCTGCATCAAGCTTGCCACGAATACCGAAATGTATGACCGCATGTCCGAAGATATGGACATCAACTGCGGTGATATCATCACGAATGGCGTGTCTTTGGAGGCGAAGGGGCGGGAGATATTCGAATTGTTCCTGCGGATTGCATCCGGCGAGGAGACGAAAAGCGAAGCACTTGGGTTTGGCGGGGCGGAATTCGTGCCGTGGCAGATGGGGGCGGTGATGTGAAAAAAAGGAGCACCGTTTGGCGCCCCTTTTAAATTATACGATACGACTACAGAATAACTCTCGGAAACGTGGGTTTAGGTCGGTTTAACTCACGTTGAAACACCTCAAGCCGAACAAATCTTTGAGCATTTTTTATGAGAGTTTCGTCCGAGAATGCTCGATTTGCCAAGTCTCTTGGACTCAACCGTGAGTCCATCAACGCTACTCCGCATTGAAAGAATACAGCCGCGTAGTCGGCTTCCTGTTCTTCCAAAGTCGGCGGTAGAATAGAAAACATGCCAGTACTACCAGTGGACAACTGAAAGTGCTTTGTAACGAAACTTCCCTTGTGGTGATCTAGCGCCAAGTGACTCAGTTCATGCGCAAGGATAACGTTGGAGAGTTTATCACCTCGCCTAGCGTTTTCGAAAAGTCTTTCATCGGCTGTCAACGTAATATTGTGCCCAAACGCGACCACACCCGCTTTAGGCTTGTAGTCTTCAGTAGCGCTTGCTCGATAAGTCTTGATTGACCATTGGCCGTCTCCGCCACAGAGCCACTCCCAAAAATCACTCATCTTAAAGAAATGAGTATCGGCGCAATATTCGCGCCGATACCCTAGCATAACTTCGTAGATTTGAGCTGCTCTAGATGTGGTAAGAATTTGTCTATTCTTCATCTTTTGCTCTCCCTTCAACTACAACCACTTGTTCCGCCACAGGTATTACATTTCATGCATGTCCCGTTGCGCACCAGCGTGTAGTTGCCGCATTCGCCGCAGGGATCGCCCTCATAGCCCTGCATTTTGGCTTTCACCCGCAGGTCCATGCCGACCACTCCGGTCGCCAATGCCGTAGCCCCGACGGTGAATGTGGTTTCCGGCACCAGCATGTTCAGCGTGGCGACGGGGTCGAAATTGCCCGCCAGCGCCGTGCCGCCCATGCCGCCTTGCAGCACGACCAGCTCTTGCGGCACGCGTTTGCGCAAATAGCCTGTGCTGCTGATCTGTTTCAGGAAATCAAGCGATGCGTTGGCTTCCTGAGGTTCTGCGATGTTGCGTTTGCCTTCATCTTCGCCGCGACCCAGATCATCAAACGAGGTGCCGCCGGGTTTGACATGCGCGAGGTCCGTGCGGTCAAGGTAAGAAACGGCCAGTTCGCGGAAGATGTAATCGAGGATCGATGTTGCGTTCTTGATGCTGTCATTGCCCTGCACCATGCCCGCCGGTTCAAAGCGCGTGAAGGTGAAGGCTTCGACAAATTCTTCAAGCGGAACACCGTATTGCAGGCCGACGCTAACAGCGATTGCGAAGTTGTTCATCATGGCGCGGAAGCCCGCACCTTCCTTGTGCATGTCGATGAAAATCTCGCCCAAGGTGCCGTCTTTATATTCGCCGGTGCGCAGATACACCTTATGCCCGCCGACGATGGCCTTTTGGGTATAGCCCTTGCGGCGTTCCGGCAGTTTTTCGCGGTTGGAACGGACGATTTCCTTGATGATCACCCGTTCCACGATCTTTTCGGCAATCACCATCGCCTTTTCGTGATTGTTGCCGTGGGTCAGGATGTCTTCGGCTTCTTCATCATCCTCGACCAGCGCCGATGCCAACGGCTGGCTCAGTTTCGATCCGTCACGGTAGAGCGCGTTGGCCTTGATGCCCAAGGAATGGCTAAGCTCATAGGCCGCCAAGGTTTCCTCGATCGTCGCGGAATTCGGCATGTTGATGGTCTTGGAAATCGCGCCCGAGATGAACGATTGCGCGGCGGCCATCATGTAAATATGCGCGTCAACTGACAAATAACGCTTGCCGGTTTTGCCGCAGGGATTGGCGCAATCGAAGACGGAATAGTGTTCCGGCTTCAGGAACGGCGCGTTTTCAAGGGTCATTGTGCCGCAAACATGGTCGTTTGCCGCGTCGATCTGGGCCTTGGTGAAACCGAGGTGGCGCAGAAGGTCGAAGGTTGGGTCGGACAGTTTTTCGGCGGGAATGCCCAGCGTGCCTTTGCAGAAGCCTTCCCCCAGCGTCCACTGGTTGAACACGAAGCGGATATCAAAAGCCGATGGCAGGGCTGCCTCAATCTTTTCCAACTCGCGCGGGCCAAAGCCGTGTCCGATCAGCGATGATGTGTTGATGCCGGGGCAGTTGCCGATGGAGCCGTGACCAACAGCGTAGGCCACAATCTCGGCAGATTGCGCCGCACCGTAACCAAGCGTTTCCAACGCTGCTGGCACCGATTGGTTGATGATCTTGAAATACCCGCCGCCCGCCAGTTTCTTGAACTTCACCAGCGCGAAGTCAGGCTCGATGCCTGTGGTATCGCAATCCATCACCAGACCGATGGTGCCTGTCGGGGCGATAACTGTGGTTTGGGCGTTGCGATAGCCGTGCGCCTCGCCCAAAGTCAGCGCTTCGTCCCACGCGGATTTGGCAAGGGAAACAAGGGTTTGGTCGGGGCAGTTCGCGTGATCAAGGGCCACGGGATTGACGTTTAGGTCTTCGTAAGCGGTCTTGGAATAGGCCGCAGCACGGTGGTTGCGGATAACGCGCAGCATGTGCTTGGCGTTCTTGGCATAGCCGGGGAACGCCCCCAATTCGCGCGCCATTTCTGCAGAAGTGGCATAGGAAACGCCCGTCATCAGCGCGGTCAGCGCACCGCACAAAGCGCGGCCTTCCTTGGAATCGTAGCCAAGACCCATGTTCATCAACAGGCCGCCAATGTTGGCATAGCCCAAGCCAAGAGTGCGGAAATCGTAAGACCGTTGGGCGATTTCCTTGGATGGAAACTGTGCCATCATCACGGAAATTTCCAAGGTTACCGTCCAAAGACGGGTGGCGTGGATATAGGACACGTTGTCAAACTTGCCGTCGCGGAAGAAGTTCAGCAGGTTCATCGACGCGAGGTTACAGGCCGTATCATCAAGGAACATGTATTCGGAACAAGGGTTTGACCCCCGGATTGCGCCATCTTCGGGGCAGGTGTGCCAAGCGTTCACCGAATCGTGAAACTGGATGCCGGGGTCTGCACAGGCCCAGGCGGCATGGCCAACCTGATCCCATAGGTCTTTGGCTTTGATGGTTTTTGCGACCTTGCCATCGGTGCGGCGGATGAGCGCCCAATCGGCATCATCCTTCACGGCCTTCAGGAAGGCATCGGTGACACGGACTGAATTGTTCGAATTTTGACCGGACACGGAAATATAGGCTTCCGAATCCCAGTCAGTATCATAGGTCGGGAATTCGATGCTGCTGAAACCCTGACGCGCATATTGCAGCACGCGGTTGATGTACGTCTCCGGGATCATGACCTTTTTGGCAGACCGAATGCCTGCTTTCAGCGCGTCGTTCTTGGCCGGATCAGTGGCGTCGGCGATGCTGCCGTCCCAGCCGCGAATGGCGGCGAAGATTTCATTCAGTTTTTGTTCGTGCATTTTGGAACCAGCGACGAGGGAGGCTACCTTTTGCTCCTCGATCACCTTCCAGTTGATAAAATCTTCGACATCGGGGTGATCCATGTCGATGATCACCATCTTGGCCGCGCGCCGTGTGGTACCGCCGGATTTGATCGCCCCAGCCGCGCGGTCACCGATTTTCAGGAACCCCATAAGGCCCGATGATTTGCCGCCGCCTGACAGCTTTTCGCCAGCGCCGCGCAGCGAGGAGAAGTTGGTCCCGGTGCCGGAGCCGTATTTGAACAGCCGTGCTTCACGCACCCAAAGATCCATGATGCCGCCATCGCCGACCAGATCATCCTTGACCGATTGGATGAAGCAGGCGTGCGGTTGGGGGTGTTCATAGGCGCTATCCGATTTGGTCAGCACGCCCGATTGGTAATCGACATAGTAGTGCCCCTGTGCCGGGCCATCGACGCCGTAGGCCCAATGCAAACCGGTGTTAAACCACTGGGGGGAGTTCGGCGCGGCCATCTGGCGGGCCAGCATGAAGCGCATTTCGTCGTAATAAGCGCGCGCGTCGGATTCTGCGGTGAAATAGCCGCCCTTCCAGCCCCAATAGGTCCATGCGCCTGCCAAGCGATCGAACACTTGCTTGGCCGATGTTTCACCCAGGTTGCGTTGATTTTCGGGCATATCGGCCATCGCGGCGGCATCAGGGACGGAGCGCCACAGGAATTCGGGCACACCCTTTTCCTTCACGCGCTTCAACGCCGCTGGAACGCCAGCTTTGCGGAAATACTTTTGTGCCAGCACGTCGGACGCAACTTGGCTCCAGCCCTGCGGCACCTCTACGGCGTCATTGCGAAATACAATGGTGCCGTCAGGATTGCGAATCTCTGACACCATGGTGGCAAACCCAATCTCGCCATAGGCGCCGGATTCCACCGATGTAAACTTACGCTCGATCTTCATTTGCCCCGTCTCCATTGTTGCGGCCGGTTTATCGCCCGGTCCGATCGTATTTTATCACCGCACAACCCTATACTGCCTTGACCGCACCAGCGGCAAAG
Source organism: Pseudorhodobacter sp. (assembly GCA_031413495.1). Taxonomy (GTDB): domain Bacteria; phylum Pseudomonadota; class Alphaproteobacteria; order Rhodobacterales; family Rhodobacteraceae; genus JACMNW01. Next base: position 37,291 of record JANOFE010000270.1, read on the forward strand.
ACTGCAACATCCCTACGAATGCTGTTCGAAGATTGGATCCTTTATATCTTATGAACCACTACATCTGGTGTCCCGCCAGACTGCTTCGTCAATTTGTCGTATTTCGCAGGCGTGATCAACGATTTTATTAACACCCGTAATACGTTTTTCTCTTGACGATCAGGGCGGGCCTTTGCCGCCGCCACTTGCGCAGGCGGTTGTCGTGTAAATGGCTTATCAGGCGAATGGTGTGCATAGGTCTGTGGGCAATGCGGGGAAAACCACCAAATCTTGCAGCAATCAGCACAGTTGGGCTAGGGCGTTCAGATGTCGCATCAATGGGAAATCACACGCTTAGGGCGATTCTTCGCGGTCCCCTCAAGCCTTGCGATTGATGATGACGATTCCCGCCGTGACCAAAACAGCCGATCCAAGCAGGGCACCACTTAGTGGCTCGGAAAACACAATTGCGCCCAAGCTTAAGGCAAAAATTGGCGTCAGGAAGGAAAAGCTGGCGACAGTAGCGGCGGGGTATGCGGCGAGGAGCCATAACCATGCAATGAATCCCCCGGCGACGACGACCGAGGCCTGGAAAAACAGCCACCAGATATGGACAGGCTGCAAATCCCGGATCAACGGGCCAAACAGCAGGGATGCCAGCAAAAGAATCGGTGCTGAGACAAGGACCATCCAAAACAGCTGCATCTCTGCGCCAAGCCGCGCCATGGTGGGCTTGCGGGCGATAAAGGCCGTGCCCGCCCAAGCCACTGCTGCGCCAAGAGCGCAAAGATCGCCGGAAACACTGCCCTGCCCGCTTGGATCGCGCGCCAAGATTGCCCAGGCCGTTCCCGCAAACGCAAGGCTAAGGCCAAGCGCCTTTGCCTTGGTGATCCGTTCGCCCGGCAGGCCAAAATGCGCCATGATCACCAGCCAAACCGGCATGGAATAGAAAATCACCGAAGTTCGGCCAACCGTGGTCAGATCAAGCGCCAGAAACAGCAGCAAAAACTCGGCAGCAAAGATGGCACCCATCAATAGGCCAGCGGGCGTGCTGACCCGGTCAAGCCGCGGCGGCCGACCGCGAAACCACAGCCAAAGCGCGACGAAAAGAACCGCAAGTGCCGACCGCAGTCCGGCAAAGAACACCGGCTGCAATCCGTCGTTCACCGTTTTGACGATGATCTGATTGAAGGCGAACAGAAACTGCACTGCCAAAAGGGCAAAAACCCCAAAACCATCAAGTTTGTCACGGCGACGCATATCTGGCCTTTTCAAGCTGTTGCCAACGCGCTGCATCAGTCCCTTTCCGCCTATGCAGAGTCAAGGCAAGGCGGTGCGCCGCCAATTGCGTTGACCCTGTTACAAACATTGGCCAAGTTGGCCGGGCTGGTGCCGGATCAACTGTGCGCCTTGCGTGGGTTGTATCAGGTTAGGGAAGGATTGTTACATGAGCCTCGTTTCAACATTGGCCAAAGTGGCCATCGGCATTGCGGTCGCCAAAGGCGTCAGCCATCTTGCGAAAAATGGTGTCGGTGGTGCGCAGGCAGGCAGCGCCGGGCGCGGCACGCCGATGGGCGATACTTTTTCTCCGCAAGGCGGCGGTACGGGCGGTGGCTTGTCAGATATGATGGGTGATCTTCTGGGCGGCGGGCGCAGCAGCGCGGGGTCTTCGCAGTCCGACGGCGGTTTGGGCGGGCTGTTTGACAAGCTTCCCGACACGGCGACAAAGAAATCCACCGGCAAAAACAGCCGGGCGAATGCGCCCACCAGCATCGAAGACCTGCTGGGTGGTGGTGGTTCATCAGGCGGCGGCGGTGGTTTGGGCGATCTGCTGGGCGGCATGCTGGGTGCGTCCAAAGGGGCCACGCGCACCGGGGGTGCGGCACCACAGGGTGGCGGCGGCCTTGGCGATTTGCTGGGCGCAGTTCTGGGCGGCGCGGCCGTTGGCGGTGCGGGTGGCGGGCTTGGTGATATGCTGAACAAGGCACTGACCGGCAAAGGTGCCACGCTGGAGGAGCCGACGCAGGAGCAGGAACTTGCGGCAGGCCTGATGCTGAAGGTTATGATACAAGCCGTGAAATCTGATGGCGAGCTGGATGATGCCGAAAAGAAAAAGCTGATGGAATCGCTGGGCCAAGCCACGCAGGCCGAGATGAAGTTCGTCAACGCCGAACTGGCCGCGCCGTTGGATATCGAAGGTTTGGCACGCCAAATTCCGCAGGGGATGGAAGCGCAGGCCTATATGATGTCGTTGATGGCGATCAATCTGGATAACCGAAATGAGGCGCAGTATCTGCACGGTTTCGCGCAGGCGCTTGATCTGGAAAAGGATCAGGTCAATGCGATTCATGACCATGTGAAAGCGCCGCGGCTTTACACCTGATCTTTGGTTTTTACGGCTAAAAGGGGTGGGCTTGCCTGCCCCTTTTTGCATTGAAGGTGGCGTCAGTGGTTGATAGCAGGGGATGAAGCCATCCCTGAAGGTCAAAAATGGAAAACCTGCGCGGCATCGTGCTTATGACAGCGTCGATGGCGGGATTTGCCATTGAAGACATGTTCATCAAATGGGCAGCGGCGGATGTGCCCACCGGTCAAATTCTTTTGCTGCTGTCAGTCTTTGGTACGCCGTTCTTTGCCGTTCTGGCACGGCGGCAAGGCGCAAGCCTGTGGTCGAAGGGTGCGTTGCACCCCGCCGTAATGTGGCGCAATGGCGGCGAAATGCTGGGCACGGCCGGGTTTGTGACCGCCCTTGCGCTGACGCCGCTGACCAGTGCCACTGCCATCTTTCAGGCCACACCTTTGGCGGTGACGCTGGGTGCCGCGCTGTTTTTGGGTGAAGCCGTCGGTTGGCGACGCTGGACGGCCATTCTGGTGGGCTTTTGCGGGGTGATCATGATCATTCGCCCGGGAATGGATGGCTTTGATATCAATGCGCTATGGTCGGTTGTGGCAGTGATTGGTCTGTCGGCGCGGGATGTCGCCACCCGGCGCATTCCACGGACGATTTCCACCATGCAGCTGGCGGCTTGGGGATTTATCGCCGTCGGCGTGCTTGGGGCTGGCATGTTGGCCGCATCGGGCGGGGCAATCTGGTTAAGCGGCGCACAGGCCGGATATATCGGTGGCGCGTTGCTGTTTGGCATTGGGGCCTATTGGGCGATCACCCAAGCCTCGCGCCTTGGTGAAATTTCGGTCATCACGCCATTTCGATATGCCCGACTGATTTTTGCGCTGATCATCGGTGCCGTGGTGTTCCATGAGCGGCCCGATGTCATCACCCTGTCAGGGGCGGCGCTTATCATCGGATCGGGCCTTTACACCTTTGCGCGTGAACGTTTGCGCAAGCGCGCCCTTTCCATAACGGCTCTGTCACGCTAAAGAACACCCAAATTCGCCCCAAAAGAGGTATTTTTCATGAGCACGATCATCGACATTCACGCCCGCGAAATCCTTGACAGCCGGGGCAACCCGACGGTCGAAGTTGATGTTTATCTGGAAAGCGGCGCGATGGGCCGTGCAGCCGTGCCCTCGGGCGCGTCCACCGGCGCACATGAGGCGAACGAGCGCCGTGACGGCGACAAGAAACGCTATATGGGCAAAGGCGTTTTGGAGGCAGTGGCGGCTGTTAATGGCGAGATTGCCGGCGAAATCGTAGGCTTTGATGCCACCGAGCAGGTCGGCATCGACCGCACGATGATTGAGATGGACGGCACGCCGAACAAGGCACGACTTGGGGCAAATGCTATTTTAGGCGTATCTTTGGCGGTGGCCAAAGCCGCCGCCGAATTCACCGGCCAGCCGCTGTTTCGCTATGTTGGCGGCACCTCGGCGCGGATGTTGCCAGTGCCGATGATGAACATCATCAACGGCGGCGAACATGCGGATAACCCGATTGATATTCAGGAATTCATGATCATGCCGGTGGGCGCGGAAAACATCCGCGAAGCCATTCGGATGGGGTCGGAAGTCTTTCATACCCTGAAGAAAGAGCTGCAAAATGCGGGCCACAATACCGGTATCGGTGATGAAGGCGGCTTTGCACCCAACCTTAGCTCTGCCCGGGATGCGCTTGATTTCATTTTGAAATCCATCGAAAAGGTAGGCTACCGGCCCGGTGAAGATATCTATCTGGCGCTCGATTGTGCGGCCACCGAATACTTCAAGGGTGGTAAGTATGAAATGAAGGGCGAAGGCAAGTCTTTGTCGGTTGAACAGAACGTTGATTTCCTAGCAGGTCTGGCAGCCGACTACCCGATTATTTCCATCGAAGACGGCTGTTCCGAAGATGACTGGGCAGGTTGGAAATTGCTGACAGACCGGCTTGGCGACAAAATCCAGCTGGTCGGCGACGATTTGTTTGTGACCAATCCAAAGCGTCTGGCCGAAGGGATTGCCAAAGGCTGCGCCAATTCTATGCTGGTAAAAGTCAATCAAATCGGCACCTTGACAGAGACACTTCAAGCAGTCGATATGGCGCATCGGGCGCGTTACACCAATGTGATGAGCCACCGGTCGGGTGAAACCGAAGATGCGACGATTGCCGATCTGGCGGTTGCCACAAACTGCGGGCAGATTAAAACCGGGTCACTTTCGCGGTCAGACCGGTTGGCGAAATACAACCAACTGATCCGGATTGAGGAAATGCTGGGCGAGACTGGCGAATATGCTGGTCGGTCGATCCTGAGGCGCTGACTATTGGGATTGGCACAAAAAAAGATTTTCAGAAGATCCTTGCCAAAAATCTTTCAAAGATTTTTAGGGGGCCGCACTTTTGGGTGGCCCCTGTTTAACTGAATGCCACCTTGAACTCCTGCAGCGTATTCCCACCGTCGACGACAATCAGTTGACCGGTAAGATAGCTTGCTTCTTCGGATGCGAGAAACACCGCCACATGGCCAATCTCATCAGGCCGCCCGGCCCGCCCAACAGGGGTATAGCGCCCCGCTGTTACCTCGCGCGCAGAACTTGATCCCGTCTCGATCCAGCCCGGACCGATGCAATTCACCGTGATTCCATGGGCACCATTTTCAATCGCCATCACCCGCGCCATGCCCAACAGCCCCGCCTTTGCAGTGGCATAGACGCCTGACCCTGCAATGCCGACCAACGGCCCCGTCACAGATGACATATGAACCACCCGGCCGTAGTGCCGCTTGATCATCCCCGGCACTACGGCACGGGTTACCAGGAAAGCAGAGGTCAGACTGATCCCCATCTGAAAGGCCCAAGCTGCATCTGTGGTCTGTGCAAAAGAGGCCCGTTTTGCCTTTTTCCCGGTTTGGCTCATACCGGCATTATTGACCAGAATATCAATCGGCCCCAAAGCCTTGGCCGTTGCCGCGACCAATGCCTTGACCTGCGCCGGATCGGTCAAGTCTGCGGTTGCGGCAAAGGTCTGACCCGGCCCCAAGTCTGCCAGCCGGTCAAAGATGCGGTCAGTGGTCGATGTGATGGCAACCTTTGCCCCCGCCGCCTTCAAAAGCCGCGCTGTGGCAAAGCCAATGCCATCCGCAGCCCCAGCGCCCGTCACCAGTGCCACGCGCCCCTGAACCCCTGCCATACCCTGCCCACCCCGTTGATTTGCGTCAGCCTAGCGCAGGTCTGCGGGCGATTGGAAGGCTTTGCTGGCGGCTTTGCAATTGCGACCTTCTTCAGCCCCGCTGTGAACCACGGGTTTGATTTAGTAAGCTTTGACTTGGCACGTCCGGGTTTTGGTAGGGCGGCTGCGCGAGGATGCCTTAGCGTTTTATCTTAGCTTCAAATAGGAATGAGGGGCTAAAAGTGTCATGTTGAACGCGTGTGATCCAAATAGCGGCACTGTTACCGGGCATGATTGCCACGTCTGATTTTGGGGCCATCCGACGGTCTGACAATGTACCCGACACAAGTTTGAAATGGCACTTGTCCCTGTGCCGGTTTAGGGCTGTCGTATGACGGACCCGACCCCCCTAAAAAACGAAGACAGCTTGCGCGGCTTTGGCTTTGCGCTGACCGCGTATCTGATGTGGGGGGTTCTTCCCATTTTCATGAAGGCACTGGCGCATATCTCACCCGCCGAGGTGATTGCGCACCGGGTTATCTGGTCAATCCCGATTGCAGGGGCTGTGCTTTTGGCAACAGGGCGAACGGCCGATCTGGTGACGGCGCTGCGCACCCCGCGTATGTTGGCCATGGCGGGGTTAACGGCGGCGCTGATCACGGTAAACTGGGGTATTTATGTCTGGGCGATTGGCGCAGATCACGCATTGGATGCGGCCTTGGGCTATTACATCAACCCGTTGTTTTCTGTGTTTCTGGGTGCGGTTCTGCTGGGCGAGCGTTTGTCGCGCGCGCAGATGGCGGCCATCGCGCTGGCCGCAGCTGCCGTTGGTGTGCTGACGCTTGAGGCAGGCAAACTGCCCCTGACCGCGCTTGCGCTGACTGTTACCTGGGGCATCTATGCGTATCTGAAAAAATCCTTGCCGATTGGCCCCAATCAGGGGTTTTTTCTAGAAATCCTACTTCTTCTGGCCCCGGCGCTTGGGTATGTCGGCTGGCTTAGCTGGCAGGGACAAAGCCACTTTATGGCGGGCGTTTCCGGTGACACCGCTTTGCTGCTGTGCTGTGGCTTGGTGACTGCGGTGCCTTTGATGATCTATGCCAATGGCGCAAAGCTGTTGCGATTATCCACCATCGGGATCATGCAATATATCGCCCCCACCATGATCTTTCTGACGGCGGTTTTTGTGTTTGATGAACCCTTTGGGCGCGCACAAATGATCGCGTTTCCAATGATTTGGGCCGCGTTGTTGATATATACCGCGTCTATGGTGCAACAGGCCCGCGCGGCATCACGTGCGCGGCTTAAGCCGGTGGTCGGCTGATCTGCCCGCCGCCCACAGCAGCCGCAACGCCGGTTGTGCCGGGGCAGGATGTGGGCAGGCCGCGTGCCACCCGCACTGCGAGATAGCCAAAAGCCTGCGCCTCCAGCATATCGCCGTTCAGGCCAACAGCCTCAATCGGGACCACTGGGCAAGGCAACAGGTTTTGTAGCATCGCCATCAGTGTTGCATTGTGCCGCCCCCCCCCGGTGACCAGCATTTGGGTTGCAGGTTGGGGGAAATGCGCAACCCCCTTAGCCACGGCAGCGGCCGCCGCATAGGTAAGGGTCGCTGCTGCGTCTGCATCATTCAATGTATCAACTGCATCTAATAGCGCTATGAAATCATTGCGATCCAAGGATTTTGGCGGCATCTTGAACAAATAGGGATTGTGCAGAAACGCGTCAATGACGGTTGCATCTGGCTGGCCCACCGCCGCCAATTTTCCGCCGTCATCCAAGGCCAGCCCAAACCGTTTTTGCATCAAGTCATTCACTGGGGCATTGGCGGGCCCGGTATCAAAAGCCAACAACGCCCCTGTGGCTTGTGGGTCATCACGGCGCGGATCTATCCACGTCAGGTTGCCCACCCCGCCCAAATTCAAAATCGCCAGTGGGGCAGCTGCACCGATGTGCCTGGCGCAGGCAAAATGGTAAAACGGCGCCAAAGGTGCCCCCTGCCCGCCCAAAGCCACGTCGGCACTGCGAAAATCCCACACGACTGGCTTGCCCAGAACCTCGGCCAAAACAGCGCCAGACCCCGCTTGATGGGTGCCGCGCCCACGCGGGTCATGCGCCAAAGTCTGGCCGTGAAAGCCGATAAGATCGGCCCCGGCAAACCGCGACAGAACCTCGGCATGGGCGGTTTCTACCACTTCGGCGGCCGCCTCGACCCCGGCATCACCGGGCCAAAGCCCCAGCGCCGCGCGAAGGGTCGCCTGTTCTGAAACTGTGTAGGGGCGATACTCTGTCTGCCCGAAGTCAAGGATAGTGACCCCGTCGGTCAGAACCATCGCCGCGTCAACACCGTCAAGCGAGGTGCCAGACATGGTGCCCAAGGCCCAGATTGCACCAGTTTTCAACATGACTTCCCCTTGGCCGCTGCCCCCGTTATACGCGTGGCGTCACCCCTTAAAGCACGAGACACCCATGACCTACCATGCAAAATCAGACTTCATGCGCGTGATGATGGAGCGCGGCTTTTTGGCCGATTGCACCGATTATCAAGCGTTGGATGATGCGTTCGTCAAGGGTGTGGTGCCGGGTTATATCGGGTTTGACGCAACGGCGAAGTCGCTGCATGTAGGATCGCTTATTCAAATCATGATGCTGCGCTGGCTGCAAAAATGTGGAGGCAAACCGATTGTCCTGATGGGGGGCGGCACCACCAAGGTGGGCGATCCGTCGTTCCGTGCCGAAGAACGCCGGCTGCTGACCAACGCGCAGATTGACGACAATATCGCGGGCATCAAGCGCGCCTTTACGCCATATGTGTCATTCGGCCAAGGGCCAAATGATGCTGAAATGGTGAACAACGCCGAGTGGCTGGACGATCTGAATTACCTCACGTTCCTGCGCGATATCGGCAAGCATTTTTCGGTCAACCGGATGTTGTCGTTTGAATCTGTCAAATCTAGACTGGACCGCGAGCAATCGCTGTCGTTCCTCGAATTCAACTACATGATCCTGCAAGCCTATGATTTCTTAGAGCTAAACCGCCGCTATAGCTGCCTGTTGCAAATGGGCGGGTCGGATCAATGGGGCAATATTGTCAACGGGGTTGATCTGACGCGCCGTGTAAGTGGTGGTGAGGTGTTCGGTCTGACCACGCATCTGCTGACCACATCGGACGGCAAAAAGATGGGAAAATCGGCCAATGGCGCGGTTTGGCTGAATGCCGATATGCTGAGCCCTTACGAATTCTGGCAATTCTGGCGCAACACCACGGATGCCGATGTCGGGCGGTTTTTGAAGCTTTATACTGAATTGCCGGTTGCGGAATGCGATACACTTGGTACCCTAGACGGATCCAACATCAACATTGCAAAAATCCGGCTGGCGAATGAGGTGACAACCCTGTTGCACGGCGCTGGGGCCGCTGCGGCAGCCGAAGCCACGGCACGGGCAGTGTTTGAACAAGGTGGTGTTGGCGGAGATTTGGAAATCATAACCCTGAGCCGCGCAACCCTTGGTGAAGGAATGGCAAATACGCATTTTCTAGTCGAAACCGGACTTGCGGCATCGGGGAAAGAGGCCAAGCGCCTGATCGCTGAAAAGGGCCTGCGTTATAACAATGAAGTGGTGGTTGAAGCCAATAACTTGGTAACGGCCAGTATTATCGGCACCGAACTCAAAGTCTCCATCGGCAAAAAGAAGCACGTTCTGGTCCGCGTAGATTAAGCCCGAAAGCTTCAACTGTTCACAAGGCTCTAGACCATCAATTCTAGCCTGATAGGCTGGAAAGATGAACGAGAAGAATGGGTTAAGCAAGTATCGGCAGAGAAAAGTAATGCAAGCGTTCTGCGCGGACCTCACGGCCTCCCAGACTGCGGTTCTGCTGGGG
>JANOFE010000271.1:0-17433 GCA_031413495.1 Pseudorhodobacter sp.
ACGATCAGAACGACGACGATGAGAATCTCAGTCAGCATTGGGTCCGGGTGATTAGGTGGATATAGGGTAGGGATGTGCGGCAGAGGTCGCAAGAGATACCATTGATTGTTGGCGATGGCGTGCCAAAAATGCAGTGTTTTATCAAATCTCTTGCAAATGTGCGGGGGCAGCCCTATGTGACCCTCGCGACGCTTTCTTAATCGACCCTCTGTTCCCTTGTGGCTGCAGTCTCGATCTAGACACACAGCCGGGTCATCGCAGTTTCGCGGATGGCATAAATGATGGAGTAGACACGATGGCCAATGGCACCGTGAAATGGTTTAACGCAACCAAGGGTTTTGGTTTTATTGCCCCGGCAAATGGCAACCGCGATGTGTTCGTGCACATCTCAGCCCTTGAGCGTGCAGGCATCCGCCAGTTGGACGACGGCCAAGCCGTAACGTTCGACATCGAAGCAGGCCGTGACGGCCGCGAGTCGGCAACCAACCTCGCGCTGGCTTGATTTTCTGGCTTAGTTGAAGAAACGGGGGCAGCGAGAGCTGCCCCCGTTTTCGTTCGTGCGGGTCGTTTGGATTTAGTCCAGTTTGAAATCGAAGTGTTTGCGCACGGCTTCTTCGATTTTCCAAGTGCCTTTGAAGTCTTTTTCCACTGCAAACGCATCGCCTGCGACCACGGTGACAGGCGTGCCGCCATCCGGGGTGATCACGATGCGACCGGCGATCAAGTGAACGAATTCATATGCCGTGTAGGTGGCGTGATAGCTGCCGGGGCTGCATTCCCAATAGCCCGACATCATGGTGCCGTCTGCCGTGGTGTGCAGCACCCAAGTCGACATTTTGGGGGCGCCTTCGGTGACGATCCAGCCATCCAGATCATCATGTGACGGGGTGACGGTGGAAAGCGCGGGAAGTTTGGTGATGGTTTGCATGGGGTTTGGCCTTTTGTGATTTGGAAAGGGCGGGCACATAGCCCGCCCGAAAATTTGGCTTAAATCGACAGACAGATGTATTTCAGTTCCATGTAATCGTCGATGCCGTGGCGGCTGCCTTCACGGCCAAGGCCGGATTGTTTGACGCCGCCGAACGGGGCCATTTCGTTGGAAATCAGGCCGGTGTTGACGCCGACCATGCCGTATTCAAGTTGTTCCTGTACGCGGGTGATGCGGCCGATATCGCGGGCGTAGAAGTAGGAGGCAAGGCCAAAGATGGTGTCATTTGCGCGTCTGATCACCTCAGCCTCGGTGTCGAATTTGAACAATGGTGCCAGGGGGCCAAAGGTTTCCTCATTGGCAACCATCATCTGCGGCGTGACGCCGGTGACGACAGTGGGTTCAAAGAAGGTTCCGCCAAGCGCGTGGCGTTTGCCGCCGGTCAGAATTTTGCCGCCGCCTTTGATAACGTCGGCGATGTGTTCTTCGACCTTTTCAACGGCGTCCATGTTGATCAGCGGGCCGGTGGTGGTGCCCGCGGTCAGGCCGTCACCGATGTTCAGTTTGCTGACAGCCGTTGCCAGTTTTGCGGCGAAAGCGTCATAGACGCCGGCTTGCACATAGATGCGGTTGGCGCAGACGCAGGTTTGACCGTTGTTGCGAAATTTGGAGATCATCGCGCCTTCAACGGCAGCATCCAGATCGGCATCGTCGAACACGATGAAGGGAGCGTTGCCGCCAAGCTCCATCGAGCATTTCAACACCTGATCGGCGGCTTGTTTCAGCAGGATTCGGCCGACTTCGGTAGACCCGGTGAAGGTCAGTTTGCGGATGGCGGGATTTTCGCAAAATTCTTTGCCAATTTCCGACGACCGCTTGGAGGTGATCACGGAAAACAGCCCAGCGGGCACGCCTGCACGTTCGGCCAACACGGCCAAGGCGATGGCGGAAAGCGGAGTTTCGGCGGCAGGTCGGGCCACAAAACCACAGCCAGCGGCCAGCGCTGGGGCGACTTTGCGCGCGATCATGGCGTTGGGGAAATTCCACGGCGTGATGGACGCGCAAACACCGATTGGCTGTTTGATCACCGATATACGTTTGTCGGGCATGTGGCCGGGAATGATTTCGCCGTAGGTGCGTTTTGCTTCTTCGCCGAACCATTCGATATAGGCGGAGCCGTAGGCGATTTCGCCCATCGCCTCGGCCACCGGTTTGCCCATTTCCGCCGTCAGGATGGTGGCAAGATCGGCCTGTGCGGCCATGCAAAGATCAAACCATTTGCGCATCACACCGGCGCGCGCCTTGCCCGTGCGCAGCGCCCATTCGCGGCGGGCAACATCGGCGGCGGCAATGGCGCGGGCCGTGTCGGCGCGGGTCAGGTCAGGCACGGTGGCGATCACATCGCCGCGCGCGGGATTGGTGACGGCAAAGGTGGCCCCATCGGCGGCATCGACCCATTCACCCGCGACATATGCCTTGTTTGGCAAAAGACCGGGGTCTTTCAAAAGTGAGCGCAGGTCAGTAGCGGTGTCGAGCATGATAGCCTCCCAATTCGTGGACGCATATGCAATGCAGGGATAAACGGGATTTGTCCAGTTCTGCTAGGACTAACGCCGTGCAATTTGATCAAAAACGGGGGTGTGCCGCGTGGATATGGACCGGGCCTATGCCAATGGAGCATTTATTGCAGGGGCGGAGGGTTACCCGCCGCGCTGGGCCGCGAAGGCCGCAGAGTTTCGTGCTGGTCTTGGGGCAAGGGCGCAATTGGGCTTGGCGTATGACGGGGCAGATCGGCAGAAGTTTGATCTGTTTTTGCCAGAGGGCGCGCCGCGCGGTTTGCTGGTTTATGTGCATGGTGGGTACTGGTTGGCCTTTGGGCGGGAAACCTGGTCGCATCTGGCGGCTGGCGCAGTGGCGCGAGGGTGGGCCTGTGGGATGCCGTCTTACACGCTTGCGCCAGCCGCGCGGATTTCGCAGATCACGGCTGAGATCGGGCGCGCGGTGGATGTGGCGGCAGGCATGGTTTCGGGGCCGGTGGTGGTCACAGGGCATTCGGCGGGCGGGCATTTGAGCGCGCGCATGGGCTGTGTGGATGCCCCCGTGACAGCCGGGATTGCGCGGGTGGTGCCGATATCACCGGTGGCAGATTTGGAGCCGCTGATGCAGACTTTGATGAACGAAAAGCTGGGGATCACGTTGCCAGAGGTGGCCAAGGAAAGCCCCGCGCGGCTTGCACGACGCAAAGGGGTTGATGCCCATGTTTGGGTTGGGGGAAATGAACGGCCTGCGTTTTTGTGGCAGGCGCGGCTGCTATCGGAGGCGTGGGATTGTGCATGGACGGTGGCACAGGGCAAGCATCATTTCGACGTGGTTGATGGTTTGGAAGATCCGGGATCGGCGCTGATGGAGGCCTGTCTGGGCGGATTTTAGTATTGAGAGAAAGAAAAATTTTCGTACGAAAATTTTGCTTGGGTCCTACAACATCACCCGGCCTGCGCACGGCGCAGGCGTTCTTCGCGGAAATCCCCCACTGGGGGATTTCTGATCGCTCATCACCCTTTGTCATTCATCCGCTCGATATAGCTGCGCATTTCCTCGGCCTCGCGCCGCGCATCGCGCAGGCCGTCCATCGCGGCGCGCAGTTCGGCCTCGGTCTGGGTGATATGGTTGGTCAGTTCCGCCTCGCGCTGTTCCAGATAGATGATCGCCTGATCGCGGGTTTCTTCGGCGTCATGCAGGGATTGCGCCATTTTATCCAGCTCGGCCATATCACCCCCTGCCACGCGGCGAAAGCGGTGCAAAACCCAATAGGAAAACCAGCCCATCGCGAAGGCGGCAAATAGAATAATGGCGGTGGCGATGACAAATTCGGAACGGTTCATTGCAGTCCTTGGGGCGCGGGGGGCAGCGGTTTGCCGTGTCAGTTATTTTCGGGGCGGGTTTTGGGCCGCAGGGTGGCAGAGGCAGGGGCAAAAGACGGGCCGGTATCGGATGCCGGGTCAGCGGCGGGTGGTTGTGGTCCGGCATCGGGGCCAGCACTTGCGCCGGGTGCGACGGGGGCGGGCACATCAAGGAAAGTGAACTCGATCCGGCGGTTCACCTCACGGCCCGCGTCTGAGCCGTTGTCGGCAATCGGGAAATCTTCGCCATAGCCAACGGCAGTAAAGCCATCAACGGCAATACGGCGGCCTTGCAGGGCCAAAAGCACCGCCTCGGCGCGGGATTGGCTGAGCGCGCGATTGCCGTCTTCGCTGCCTTGGCTGTCGGTGTAGCCTGCGATTTCGACGCGCATATTGGGGCAATCGCCCAGCACGGCCACCAGCGCATCTATGGTGCCGCGCGCCGATGTGGCGATATCGGCGGAGCCGGGGGTGAAGGTGATTTTCTGCCCGCTAAGTACGGCCTCGATCCGGGTGCGGCATTCATCGGGCGTGGGCAGGGCGGCAGTCGGATCGAGGCTTTCCTGGTAGGTTACATCGACCTTGAAGGTGTTGCCCTGACCCAGTTTGGCTGACAACACCTGCGCGATACGGGCTTTTGCGCGCTGCGATCCGGTCAGGCCGGCAACTTCAACTGTATCAGAACGCACCAGCAAGGTGCCGCTTTCCAGTTCGGCCATCGCCTCTAGCCCCGCCAGCACACGCAGGGGCCAGCCATCTGGCAATTCGGGGTCAAGCCGGGTGGCTACATAAACATCATTGGTACCAAAGCTGGCGTGGGCATAGGCTTCGACCGCGTCGCGCAGGGTGGCATCGGTCAGCCGCCCGCGCAGTTCAACCTTGCCTTCGGGCGTCATGCTGGCGGTGAATTCGGCGGGGCCACTGGCGGCGGCGGTCGCAGATTTGAGCAGGGTGGCGTTCAGCGAAAATACCTCTGGCAGGGCGGTTTGCAGTTCACCTACCGCGCGGTCAAAGGTGGCTTGCGGGGTGTTTTCAGTGGCAAGCAGGGTCACATCGGCATCCGAAAAGGTAATCGTGCCAGACCCAAGGGCGGCAAGGGTTGCAAGCCCCGCCTCAACCGCGTCTGCCCATTTTGGGGTGGGCACGCCAAGGCCAACAGTGCAGGTGGCCGCCGCAGTTGAGCCGAGGTTGCGGGCGGCGGCGAGGATGCGGTTCTTGGCGCGTTCGGTGTCGGCGGAACAGGCATCAAAGCGGCCACCCTGATCATCCATCACAAAGCGCAGGGTAAAGGGTGTCAGCACCGGGCGGGGCGCGGAAATGGCAAGATCAACGGTCAGTCCAGCTGGCACAAGTTTGGTCAAATCGGCCTCTAGCCGGGTCTTTTCAGCCTCTGACCCGGAAATTGCCGTGACGGCCACGCGGTTTGCCGCAACCGAGATTTTGGCACGGGGTAACATCTGCAGCGCTGCAATGCCGAATTCGACAGCATTCTGCCAACCGGTAGGGGCCGGGTAGGCAGCCGTTTCCAGCATATCCGCAATCGCGACATCGGGGTTGATCGCGGCAGCGGCGGCGGCAATAGCGGCCTCGCCGGTGCCGTCTTCGCCAGTGGCGGGCACAAGACCGATCAGCTGAATACCGTCATCATTGCGCAGCATTTCAACCGAAAACCGTGGCGCTACGATTTCGCTTGCCGGTGTCACTTCCAACCGGTCCCGCACGCGGGACGCATCGACAACGCTGCCCGCCAGATTTATAATGCGAAATCGGGCGGCTTCATTCGGGGCGGTGCCCCTTATCAGCACGCGCAGACCGTCAGTTTCGACCGTGGCCCAAGTGACGCCTTCGCCCATAAAGGCAGAATTCACCGCCGCGCCAGAGCGGCTTTCGATACCGCGCGCTGCGAGATATGACACCAGCAAAGACACCAGCAAAGCGCCAACAAAAGCTGCCACGGCGATCATATTTTGCGAAACGCGCATGGGAGCAGGCCTTGGTCCAAAGGTTACGTGATACAACGGTCACAAAATGGCACGCCCGTTACTTAGGCGCTTCGCGCGCCGGGATCAATCATCAGGGCAATCAAACCAGTGCTGCTCCGGCAAGAAACAGCGCAGGGATCAGGCCCGCATTGCGGTTTGAGCGGAAGATTTTCAGGCAACTCTCTGGATTTTCAGTCTCCAGTTTTGTCAGTTGCCAAATCAGATGCCCGCCAAACCCCCAGATCCCGCAAAGTGCCAGCACAAGTTTCAGAGCAGAGGCATTTTCCAGCAGGGCCAGCAGTATCCCTTGCATCATCAACAGGATGCACAGAATGGCAAAACCACGCAGCCAAGGATAAGCGTTATCGCCAAACAGCCGGGCCGTCGATTTGACGCCGATCAGGGCATCGTCTTCGGCATCCTGGTAGGCATAGATGGTGTCATAAAACAGGGTCCACGCAATACCGGCAAGGTAAAGAAATACGGCAGGAAGGGCGAGGCTGCCGCTATGCGCGGTCCACGCAAAAAGGGCCCCCCAGTTGAAGGCAAGGCCAAGAAATAGCTGCGGCCACCAGGTAAAGCGTTTAGCGAAGGGGTAGATGGCGACAAGGGCGAGAGAGGCCACGCCAAGGATTACGGCGATGCCGTTATAGGTGAACAGAATGGCGGCGGCGGCGAGCGCCTGCGCCACCATCCAGACGGCCGCTTGTTTTGCGGTGACTTGGCCCGAAGGCAGCGGGCGGCTTTTGGTGCGGGCAACGCTTGCGTCGATATGGCGGTCGGTCAGGTCGTTCCAGGTGCAGCCAGCGCCGCGCATCAGGAACGCACCAAGCGCGCAGCCAAGCGCTATCCAGGCATCCCATAGCTTAAAACCGTTTGGATCGGCGGCGATGGCAAGCGCCAAACCCCAAAGGCAGGGGATCAGCAACAGCCATGTGCCGATGGGCCGGTCGGCGCGCGACAGGCGCAGGTAGGGGCGGGTCGCGGCCGGTGCGAAACGATCAACCCAGTTTTGGGCAGGCGCATCGGAGACCGGGGTATCGAAGGCGGGGGTATCGGTTAAATCCAGTGGCGCTGCCTCTGGCGTTCTGGGGGGTTGGTGCATAGGTTGCGATCCATGGCTGAGGCAAAGATACGATTGTTTGTAGAGCACCCGCTTGGGCCGGGGCAACCTGTTCCGCTATCGCAGGATCAGGCGCATTACCTTTTTGGGGTGATGCGGCTGGGAGTTGGGGCGGCGGTGTTGCTGTTCAACGGGCGGGACGGCGAATGGCGGGCAGATGTGGCCGAGTTGGGCAAGCGCGGTGGGATTTTGGTTTGCGCGGGTTTGACCAAGCCGCTTCAGATGCCAGCTGACCTGTGGTTGCTGTTTGCGCCGATCAAGAAGGCGCGCACGGATTTCATCGTCGAAAAGGCGGTCGAGCTGGGGGTGGCGCGGATATTGCCGGTGCAGACGCAGCACACGCATGCCGACCGTATCCGGCAGGACCGATTGCAGGCCCACGCGATGGAAGCCGCCGAGCAATGCGGGGCGACGGTGGTGCCCGAGGTGGCGGCATTGGCGGGGTTGGAGCAGGTTTTGGCTGGGTGGACTGGCGCGCGGCGGATTTTGTGGTGCGATGAGGCGCTGGCGGGCGACAAAGTGGCTCTTGCAGACCATGTGCGCGGCCAGCCTTGGGCGGTGCTGGTTGGGCCGGAGGGTGGGTTTTCGGACCGGGAACAGGCGCGGTTGCGGGGCATGCCGATCGTGGTGCCGATAGCGCTGGGGCCAAGGATATTGCGGGCGGATACGGCGGCAGTGGCGGCGTTAACGCTGTGGCAAGTGGCGCTGGGGGATTGGGTATGAGTTGGGTCCGGCCAGAGGTTTTGGCGGGCCTGCGGCGCGGGCGCGAGGCGATAGCTGCGCTGGGGGTGGTGGCAGTCGGGCTTTGGCTGGCGTGGTTGGGCGGCTATCTTTTGGTGCCGCTCGGTGCAGGGGTTGTGGCAGTTGGGGCGGCCTGGGCCTTGCAAGCCCTGCGGCGGTTGCGGTTCGCGCAAGGCAATGATGCGCCGGGTGTGGTCGAGGTGGACGAGGGGCAAATCGCCTATCTTGGGCCGGATGCCGGTGGCTTTGTTGGCCTGCCGGATTTGGTAGAACTGCGGCTGATCAGCCTGCACGGGCGCAGGTTGTGGCGGCTAAAACAGGCGGATGGGCAGGCGTTGCTGGTGCCGGTGGATGCCGCAGGGGCAGATCGGTTGTTTGACGCCTTTGCCAGCCTGCCGGGGATGGATACCGAGGCGTTGGTGACGGCATTGGAGCCAACGCGCGGCGTGCAGGCGGGCAACGGCGGTCTTGCAACGATACGTGACAGTTTTGTGATCTGGCGGCGGCCTGCGCGCGCGGCCTTGACTTGACGCTGCAGGCAAGACACCTGTGTTTGCCGCAATATGCTGATGAAATCGGAGCGCCTGTAATGTCTATTCCTCAATCTGGTGGTGGTCTGATTGAAAGCGTGGCCCAGTTGGCCGAATATATGGAGGCGGGCAACAAGCCTGCTGCCGAGTGGCGCATTGGCACCGAGCATGAGAAATTTGGCTGGCTGACAGATACGCGGCAGCCCTTGCCCTATGCGGGGGAGCGGTCAATCTCTGCGCTGTTCGCTGGGCTGGAGGCGCGGTTTGGCTGGGAGCCGGTGCGCGAGGGCGAGAATATTATCGGGATGACGCGGGACGGGGCGAATATTTCGCTGGAACCCGGCGGGCAGTTTGAATTGTCTGGTGCAGCGGTGGCGTCTTTGCACGAAACCGATGCGGAGACGAAGGCGCATCTGGTGGAAGTGGCGGAATTGGCCACACCGCTGGGCATTCGGTTTATGGGGATTGGGGCGGCACCGGACTGGTCGGGCGACCAGATGCCGGTGATGCCCAAAGGGCGCTACCGGTTGATGACCGATTACATGGGCCGGGTTGGCACGCATGGCACCCAGATGATGTACCGGACTTGCACGGTGCAGGTTAACTTGGATTACGCGTCTGAAGCGGACATGGTGAAAAAGCTGCGGGTGGCGATTGCGCTGCAGCCGGTTGCGACGGCGTTGTTTGCATCGTCGCCGTTCTTTGATGGCAAGTTGAACGGGCATAAATCCTGGCGGTCACGCATCTGGCGAGGCTTGGATGACAGCCGCACGGGGATGCTGACGTTTGCGTTTGACGAAGGGATGGGCTTTCAGGCCTATGTGGATTGGGTGCTGGATGTGCCGATGTATTTTGTCTATCGCGATGGCAAGTATATCAATGCGTTGGGGCAAAGTTTCCGGGATTTTCTGGCGGGGAAATTGCCTGCGTTGCCCGGCGAAAAGCCGACGTTAAGCGACTGGGCCGATCATATGACGACCGTTTTCCCCGAGGCGCGGGTGAAGAAATTCATCGAAATGCGCGGGGCGGATTGTGGTGATTTGCCCCATATCGTGGCGCTGCCCGCGTTTTGGGTGGGGCTGATGTATGATGCCAGTGCGCTGGATGCGGCCTGGGATTTGGTCAAGGGAATTGACGCCGCGACGCGTGAAGGGCTGCGGGTTGCGGCGTCTGTCAGTGGTTTGCAAGGCGAAGCCGGGGGCGTGAAGATCCTTGACCTGGCGCGGGCGGCGGTGGGGCTTTCCCACGCTGGCTTGGCGGCGCGGGGGTTGGGGGAAGAGGTGTATCTTGCCCCGCTGGCGCAATCGGTGAAATCAGGGGTCACGCAGGCGGATCGCTGGTTGGCTGCATACCACGGTGAATGGAGTGGCGATTTGAGCCGGATTTATGAGGCGTCGAGTTTGTAAAAAGGGGGGCGCTGCGCCAGCCCTGCGTGCCGCATGGCTTCCCCGGGATATTTTTCAACACATGAAATTGGGGGATCAGGCCTTATTTGCGCCGATCTTTGGCTCTGTCCCGGCCTTGATGCGAGCGATATTGGCGGCGTGGCGGATGTAGACGAGGACGGTCAGGACAAACACCAAGATCAGCATCTGGCCGTGATCGAAGACGAACAGCCAGATGCCAGACAGGCCAGCGGCGCAGAGGGCGGCGGCGGATGAGATGCGGGTAAGTGCTGCGGCCGCGGCCCATGTGGCACACGCGGCAAGGCCGACGGGCAATGCAAGGGCCAAGAGGATGCCGAGGAATGTGGCGACCCCTTTGCCGCCTTTGAAGCCTAGCCAGACGGGGAACAAATGACCTAGGAAGGCGCTTAAGCCGGCGAGTTGGGCAGCGTCTTCGCCAAAGGCAGCGCGGGCGATCAGGACGGCGATGCCACCTTTCGCGGCGTCAAGGATCAGCGTGGCGGCGGCGGCGGGTTTGTTGCCGGTGCGCAAGACGTTGGTGGCGCCGATGTTGCCAGAGCCGATGGTGCGCAGATCACCTAGGCCAAAGGCGCGGGTGATAACGATGCCGAAGGGGATGGAGCCGAGCAGGTAGGCGAGGATTGCCACAAGGGCCAACATCGCCGGGTCGGTGGTGATTTGGGGCATGGTTAGTCCGCTTTGAAAATCTGGTGTCCGCTGACGTAGGTGGCGTGCACCTTACCCTCCATCCGCTGGCCGTCAAATGGGGTGTTTTTGGATTTTGACTGCAGTTTGGAGCGGTCGAGCAGGAAGGGCGCGTTGGGGTCGAACAGGATCAGGTCGGCGGGTGCGCCGGGGCTGAGGCGGCCTTGCGGCAGGTTCAGGCGGCGGGCAGGGTTCAGGGCCATGGCGCGGAACAGTTGCGGCAGGGTTAGCGCGCCCGCGTGGTACAGGCGCATGGCGGCGGGAAGCAGGGTTTCAAGCGCCACGGCCCCGGCGGCGGCTTCTTCAAACGGCAGGCGTTTGGATTCCTCATCTTGCGGCGTGTGCATGGAGCTGATGATGTCGATCAGGCCATCGGCGACGGCTTCGACCATAGCGAGGCGGTCGTCTTCGGACCGCAGCGGTGGTTTGACTTTGAAGAAGGTGCGGTAATCGCCGACGTCGAGTTCGTTCAGGGTGAGGTGGTGGATGCTGATGCCTGCGGTGACGTCAAGGCCGTTGCGTTTGGCGCGGGCGAGGGCGGGCAGGCTGCGGGCAGTGGTGATTTGGTCGGCGTGGTATTTAGCGCCTGTCATTTCGATCAGGCCAAGGTCGCGGTCCAGTCCCAAGCGTTCCGCCATGGGCGATACGCCGGGCAGGCCGCGCAGGGAGGCGAATTTGCCGGAGGTGACGGCGGACCCGTGGCTTAGGCCGGGGTCTTGCGGGTGGCCGATGATCAGGGCGTTTAGGGATCGGGCGTAGGTGAGGGCGCGAGAGAGAACCTTGGTATCGGTCACGACATGATCGCCGTCGCTGAAGGCCACGGCACCTGCATCGAGCAGGAAGCCGATTTCGGTCATCTCGAAGCCTTGGCGGCCCTTGGTGAGGGCGGCCATGTGGTGGATGCGGACGGGGAATTCGGCGGCGCGGCGGGTAACGAATTCGAGGGTTTCGGGGCTGTCTATCGCGGGGTCAGTATCGGCGCGGGCGATGATGGTGGTGACGCCCCCGGCAGCAGCGGCCAGTGAGGCGGAGCGGAAGGATTCCTTGTGCCGATCACCGGGTTCGCCGATTTTGACGCCGATATCGACGATGCCGGGGGCGAGGCAGAGGCCTTGGCAGTCGAATATGGTCGCGCCCTTGGGGGCGGGGGTATTGAGGGCGTGGATTTTATCGCCGTTTATGGTGAGGGTGCCCGGCTCATCCGTCAGGGTTTCGGGGTTGATCAGGCGGGCGTTGGTGAAGTGGATCATCGGGTGGTCCTTGGCGTAGGGTGCGCATTCATTGCGCACCATTGGCGGCGGCGGTGTAGGTGGCGAGACGAGCGGTGCGCACTGAAGGCGCACCCTACGGGGATACTCAACTTCCCATCCAGACAAAGACGCCGACGAAAATGAACATCAGCATCAGCACGACGGTGGCTACCATGCCGCCGATGCGGGCGTCGGACATGGGTTTTTTCGGCGGTTTTTCCGGGGGGCGGGGGGTGGTCATGGGTTTGGGGCCGTTAAGGTTGGGGGTTTTGTTTCATGCGCTGAAGCGCATCCATCGGGGTATTCAAAGTAGCCTAGGGTTTTCATCGTTGATGACCAATCCAAACGTTATGTGCCGTCCGCCAGACAAAGCTTGCGTCCTGAACGAGCACAAAGCCGGAAGAAACAGGCTTTTGCCAGAAACGGAGCGATCGAAACAAAATTGTCGATGGTTCGAGGAGCGTTGGCTCGGCCTCTTTGAGCGACCATTCATGCTTTATCGCACACTTCGTTTGATCAATCACAAGAGCACGCTTGTTCGTAAGGAGATACTGTAAGCTACTGCTTTGAGAACGAAGTTTTACGCTTTCAACAGTGCTAATCCATAGCAGATAAACACCGCCAAAGATCAGCATCAGCATGAAGACCCAGTTTGCCAAGATGACGAAACCACTTCGATCACCTATTTTGACGTCAGATGTGGTCAACGCCGAGACCTGAATTAGGCCTACGATGATCCCGCCTAAGCCTAAAACGGCGCAAATAATCTGCCCTCGCAGGACCGGTCGCTGCGATAGAATCGTGATGTCCGGTCGGCCAGTCCAAAGGACGGCTTCGTCCTCACTTAGAAGGCTTAGATAGACTTCGACGTCACTCACACCATCACCCCCACCGCCTTGGCCCCGCGCTCCGCTCGCAGGTTCCGCGCCAGCAGGTCCATGCAGGCCATACGCACCGCGACGCCCATTTCGACTTGGTCTTGGATGACGCTTCGGTTGATGTCGTCGGCCAGATCGCCGTCAATCTCTACCCCCCGGTTCATTGGCCCCGGATGCATGACGATGGCGTCGGGTTTGGCGTGTTTTAGTTTGTCGTGGTCCAGCCCGTAGCGGTGGTAGTATTCGCGGCTGGAGGGGATGAAGCCGCCATCCATCCGTTCGCGTTGCAGGCGCAGCATCATCACCACATCGGCCCCTTCTAGACCCGCCCGCATGTCATCGAACACCTCGCAGCCGAATTCATTCACGCCTGCGGGCATCAAGGTGGGGGGGCCGATCAGGCGGATGCGGTTTTCCATTTTGCCCAGCAGGATCAGGTTGCTGCGGGCGACGCGGGAATGGGCGATGTCGCCGCAGATGGCAATGGTCAGGCGCTGAATCCGGCCCTTGGCACGGCGGATGGTCAGGGCATCCAGCAGGGCTTGGGTTGGGTGTTCGTGTCGGCCATCACCTGCGTTCAGGACGGCGCAGTTGACTTTGCTGGCCAGCAGATTGACGGCACCGGAGGAGGGGTGGCGCACGACCAGAAGGTCGGGGTGCATGGCGTTCAGGGTTAGCGCGGTGTCGATCAGGGTTTCACCCTTTTTGACGCTTGAGTGTGCGACGGACATGTTCATCACATCTGCGCCGAGGCGTTTTCCGGCGAGTTCAAACGACGCTTGGGTGCGTGTGGAGCTCTCGAAGAACATGTTGATCTGGGTCATGCCCGCCAGCACATCGGCCTGTTTGACGGTGCGGCGGTTCAGATCGACGTATTTGTCGGACAGATCCAGAATGGTGCGAATTTCATCAGGGGCGAGGTGTTCGATGCCAAGAAGGTGACGGGCGCGGAAGGTCATGGGCGGCTCCGGTTGGCATGTGGGTTGGTGGCTTATAGAAAGCTGGGGGCAATGGGGCAAGCCGGGTTGTTCCTTTGCGTGGCGGGGCATACCGTCACGCCATGGGAATCGATCCGGCATATGAGGCACCAGAGGCTTGGCATGCGACGCTGGCGGCATTGGCGTGGCAGGTGGATTTGGGGGTTGGTGATGTGATTGGCGATGCGCCGATCAATCGGTATGAACTGGTTGAGGCGGCAGTGGTGGCGGATGTGCAGGCGGTGGTGTCTGTGAAGGTGGCACCTGTTTCTGTGGTGGTTCCCGTGGCTGCATCGGGCGAGGTGGCGGTTGCGGCGGCGAAGGCTGCTGCTGGCGCGGCGGGAACGCTGGACGAATTGCGGAGCGCACTGGCTGGGTTTGAGCATTGCGAGATCAAGCAGGGTGCGCGGTCGCTAGTGTTTGGCGATGGGAACCCAAGTGCGCGGGTGTTGATTTTGGGGGAGGCTCCGGGCAGTGAGGAAGACCGCGAGGGGCGGCCTTTTGTGGGCGCTGCGGGGCAGTTGTTGGACAAGATGTTTGCGGCGATAGGCTTGTCGCGAGGGGCGGCTGAACCGCGCGAGGCAGTTTATATCACCAATGTGATGCCGTGGCGGCCACCGCAGAACCGCGATCCTTCGGCTGAGGAGATTGCCATGATGCGGCCCTTTGTGGAGCGGCATATTGCGCTGATGAACCCGGATGTGATTGTTTTGATGGGCAACACGCCCTGCGCGGCCATACTGGGCCAGCGCGGAATATTGAAATTGCGCGGGACTTGGGCAGAGGCGCTGGGCAAGCCCGTGTTGCCAATGGCGCATCCGGCGTATCTGCTGCGCAACCCGATTGCCAAGCGCGAGGCTTGGGCGGATTTGCTGGCATTAAAAGCGAGGTTGGGATGAGTTTTCCGGTCGATATGGTGACATTACTGACGTTCGTGCCTGCGGCGCTTGCGCTGAACCTGACGCCGGGGGCGGATATGATGTTTTGCCTTGGGCAGGGCATGCGTGGCGGATGGCGGGCGGCGATTGCTGCTGATCTGGGGATTGTGCTGGGCGGATTGGTGCATGTGACGGTTGCGGGATTGGGATTGGGCGCGCTGGTTGGGCAGTATCCGTGGCTGTTTGATGCGATCAGGTGGGTTGGGGTTTTGTATCTACTGTGGCTGGCATGGGGAGCTTTTACCGGGCCGGGGTTGGCGGCAACCGGCGCGGTGATCAGGCCGGGGCGGGCGTTTCGGCAGGGGTTGCTGGTGAACTTGACCAATCCGAAGGTGATCTTATTCGTGCTGGCGTTTATTCCGCAGTTTGTGGATCCCACGCGCGGGTCAGTGTTGGCGCAGTTTTTAATCTTTGGCGCTGTGTTGTGCTTGGGCGGTTTGGTGATCAACGGGTTAGTTGGGGTATTTGCGGGCGGACTTGGCAGCCGGATGGCGGGGTCGCCTAAGCTGGCGCGGGGGCTGGGGTTAGCAAGCGGCGGGATATTTGCGGCATTGGCGGTGCGTTTGGCTGTGACGCAGCGGAGTTGACAAGCATGAGCCGGATTGATGAGAGTTTGGACTTTATCCCTGTGCGCATTGCGGTGCTGACGGTATCGGATACGCGGGTGGCGGCGGATGATCGGTCTGGCGATACGCTGGTGGAGCGGTTGACGGCTGCTGGGCATGTTCTGGCGGCGCGCGGGATTGTGCGCGATGAACGGGTGGCGATTGCGGCGCAGTTACGAGCGTGGATTGCGGATGCCGGGGTTGACGTGATCTTGACGACAGGTGGTACTGGGTTGACCGGGCGCGATGTGACGGTTGAGGCGCACCGAGAGGTTTATGAGAAGGAAATCGAGGCTTTTGGCACGGTGTTTACCATCGTGTCGATGCAGAAAATCGGCACCTCGGCGGTGCAAAGCCGGGCTTGTGGCGGCGTGGCGGGGGGGACCTATCTGTTTGCCTTGCCGGGCAGTCCGGGGGCTTGCCGGGATGCGTGGGATGAGATTTTGAGCAAGCAGTTCGATTATCGCCACCGGCCCTGCAATTTCGTGGAAATCATGCCTCGGCTGGACGAACACAAGCGCCGGAAATAATGCGCAGTTTAAGGTGCGGGGCAGCCACGAATATCAACGGCCTTGTCATTGGCAATGACGGTCAGCCGGATTTGTGAGCGGTCCAGCGCAAAGGGCGTGCCAGTGGGGGCCACCATTTCGGTGACCGAAGTCAAAGTTCCGCCCCTGCGAGAGGTTATTGCTTCGGCCACCCAAATATCGGATTGACCTGTTTCAAAGGCAACGGTTTCTGTTGCCCCTTGTACAGGCAGATCCATAACGGCAGTGATCTTTAGCCCGTCTGCAATTGGATCAACGACGCAGGAAATTGATGTGAGGCCTGCGTTTCTGGCCGCAGCGGGGCGCGCAGCGAGGGCGGTTTGGATCGTGTCGCTGCCTGCGCCGGGTGCGGTCAAGGTTGTTGACAGATCAAGCGCTGCGGGCAGGCAGATGTCGCGGCAGATGCCCAGTTCAACATGGGCGCGCAAAGTGACAGGTTTGGCGGGATCAATCGCCGTGACCTCAAGCGGCAGGGTGACAGCGTCATGATAGCCAATGGATTGCAGGCCGTTGGTTAAAAACACCGCCGGGCGGGGCCAGTGCACGCGCACGGATTTGACGTTTTCGGAGCCGGACCAATTGAACAGGGGCGGTATCCCCGCTTCACCCGGGCTGCGCCAATAGGTTTTCCAGCCCGGCGCCAAAGACAGTTGCAGGCCCGCCATATGACCGCCGTTGTCTGTTTGCCAACCACTGTGCAGGGTTGCATCAAGATTATCGACATGGGCGGTGCTTTGGGCCAGCACGGGCGTACAAAGCAGGGCAAGACAGGCGGAAAAAAGGAACAGTTTCATCATGCGGCGACCATAGACGTGGCGGCGCAAATGAAAAGTCACTTTCAGGCGACAATCAGTTTACCAGTTGTGCCGCCTCTTGAGACTGGCTGCCAGAGCGCGCATGTTGGACCTGTGAGTTGCTGCAGAGGTGGACGGGATGGAGCTTGGCGGCCAAATTCTGATTGCGATGCCGGGGATGGGCGATCCGCGGTTCGAGCATGCGGTTATCCTTGTTTGCGCCCATTCCGACGATGGCGCGATGGGGCTGATCATCAACAAACCGGTGCCGGACTTGAGTTTCGAGAGGTTGATTGATCAGCTGTCTATTCCCAAGGGCGAAGCGGGTCGCGAGGTACGGGTGCATCAAGGCGGGCCGGTGGAGCGATCACGCGGGTTTGTGCTGCATTCGCGCGATTGGCAGGCGGGACGCGCCACGATGCAGATTGCGGGGCAGTATGGCATGACGGCGACGCTGGATATTCTGGAGGCCTTGGCGAATGGTGCGGGGCCCGCGTCGGCACTGCTGGCGCTGGGTTATTCCGGCTGGGGGCCGGGGCAATTGGAGGCCGAGATTGGCCGCAATGACTGGTTGACGGCGGAGGCATCGGCAGAGTTGATTTTTTCGGACGATGACGGGGGAAAATGGGCGGGTGCCCTGCGCGGTATGGGGATTGATCCTGTATCGCTGTCGTCAACGGCGGGGCGGGCATAGATTTTTCAAGCAAAAATCTAGCACGAATTTTTTTGAAAAATTCGGTTACGGGGCGGGATGGGTATGCGCGGTAGCAGGCGCGGGTGCCTCCGGCGGGGATATTTGGGAACAGAAAAAGCCGTCATTCGCCGTAGGGGATCCAGATGGTTTTTACCTCGGTCGCTTGGCGCAGGAAGATTTGGCCTTCGCCGTCTGCGCCATACCAATCGCGGGATTTGCCGTTGTTAACCCATGTGCGCTTGATGTTGCTGGCGGCTTCGCGCTCAATCGTGGCGGACAGGTTGGTGGAGCTAAAGCACCAGACAGAATCCACATCCATATGGCCTGCGAGGGGTTTGGCGAGGTCGGCATGCGGGCCGGTGACGATATTGACGACGCCTGCGGGCAAGTCAGAGGTTTCTAAGACTTGATAGAAGTCGGTCGCGGCCAGCGGG
>JANOFE010000272.1:0-14293 GCA_031413495.1 Pseudorhodobacter sp.
GGCCACCGCTTCCTTGCCCCCGCCCGTTTCGCCGTATCCTCATTCGACGATTACACCGCCAAACTGCGCCGCGCCTTTGTGATGCTGGATAGTGCGGAACGCGAGGCGCATATCTGGAACGACGCCACCAATCAGGCCTTCGCCAGTGGCATGGAAGTTGTCCCCGATGCTGGCCTGCTGACCGAAGTGGCCGGGCTGGTCGAATGGCCTGTTGTGCTGATGGGCAAAATCGGTGAGGCGTTTTTGGGGCTGCCTGCGGAGGTGCTGCAAACCTCGATGCGGGAACATCAAAAGTTCTTCTCGGTCCGTGCCAAGTCAGGTCGGATTGAAGGCTTTGTCACCGTCGCCAATACGGTAACGAAAGACCACGGGGCGACGATCCTTGCGGGCAATCAAAAGGTGCTGTCGGCGCGGCTCTCGGACGCGATATTCTTTTGGGAGAATGACCTACGGGTTGCCAAGGCTGGCATGGGTGAATGGGCCGATGGCCTGAAGTCCGTGACCTTCCACAACAAACTGGGCAGCCAGTTTGATCGGGTGGAGCGCATCGCCGCCCTCGCCGCCGAAATCGCCCCCTTGGTCGGCGCGGATGCCGCTGAGGCAGCCCTTGCCGCCCGCACCGCGAAACTCGATCTGCGCTCCGCCATGGTCGGCGAATTCCCCGAACTGCAAGGCACGATGGGCCGCTATTACGCAGCCGAGGCGGGCCTGTCCCCCGCCGTGGCCAACGCCGCCCGCGACCACTACGCGCCCTTGGGGCCAAGCGATGCCGTGCCAAGTGAGCCTGTATCGGTGGCCGTGGCGCTGGCGGATAAGATCGACACGCTGACGGGGTTCTGGGCGA
Organism: Pseudorhodobacter sp.; assembly: GCA_031413495.1. Taxonomy (GTDB): domain Bacteria; phylum Pseudomonadota; class Alphaproteobacteria; order Rhodobacterales; family Rhodobacteraceae; genus JACMNW01. The sequence goes on from JANOFE010000272.1 coordinate 845, forward strand.
TTGATGAGAAACCTACGGGGAGTAAGGATCCCTTTGCGCTGCGCAGGGCGGCGCTGGGGGTTATTCGGTTGGTGTTGGGGAATGGGGTTTGCCTCCCAATTACGATGTCTCTAGCGGTTGGACTTTTGCGCGCCAAACAGGATGCAGTGTTTGTTGAGAATAAAGCTCTTAGAGAAAAATATGCTAAAGAAATGGCCGCGGCATCGGGTATCCCAAAACTGCAAGTCGTGATGGCTAAATGGCTAGTAGACCAAGGGCCAATACCAAATTTGAAGGTTAACCAGACATTCAATTTGGCCGAAAAAAACGTTGATTTCAGCCCGGTGCCTGAGGCACTCGACCTCCTCGCCTTCTTCCACGACCGCCTCAAAACCTACCTCCGCGATCAGGGCATCCGACATGATGTCATCGACGCCTGTCTCGCCATGCCCGGCAATGATGACCTGACCCTGCTGGTCAAACGCGCCGAGGCGCTGGCGGCGTTCCTGAAAACCGATGATGGCCCGAACCTGCTGCAAGGCTACAAGCGCGCGTCAACGATCCTTGCCCAAGCCGAAGCAAAAGACGGCGTTGAATATTCCTACGGGGCCGACTTGCGCTTTGCCGATTGCGACGAAGAACGCAGCCTATTTGTCGCCCTTGATGCCGCCGAGGCAAAGATCACCCCGGCGATGAAGCGCGAGGATTTCGCCGCCGCAATGGCCGCGATGGCCAGCCTGCGCGCGCCCATCGACGGGTTTTTCACCGCCGTGCAGGTGAACGCCGACAGCGAAATCCTGCGCCGTAACCGGTTGAACCTGCTGCACCGCATCCGCTCGCTTTGCGGCCAAGTGGCAGACCTCACCAAACTCGACGGTTAAGCCCTTCATCTGTTCATAAATATCCCACGGGGGTGCGGGGGTGTGAAACCCCCGCTGGCTGGCGGCGGGTGCGGGGGTGTGAAACCCCCGCTGCGGCCCTGTAACGCTTGCGTGACGGGGCAAACCCACTATGCTGCGCTTGAAACCAAAGGTGCCGCAGTGCAGAAACTTGATACCACAGCCGATTTTGCCGAGATCACGCCGCAGGCGTCGATCAAAACGGCAACGCATGGCTGGCGGGCAAAGTGTTTGCAGCGGCTGGTGCGCCTTGATTTGCCGGTGCCGAAAACCGTATCCTTGCCGGCCGCTACCGTGCGGGCGATTGCGGCAGGCCACCCTGTGGATTGCGAAGCAATCCTGGGGCATTTCGGGTCGGCCCCTTTGATTTCGGTGCGCCCCAGCCCGGAAAACCCCGAATGGGGCGGGCCGGGGTCGATCCTCAACATCGGGCTGAACGCGGCGCGACATAAGGTACTGTGCGACAGCCACGGGCAACCGGCGGGCGATGCGCTGTATCTGCGGTTTGTGCAAAGCTATGCCACCCATGTGGCGCGGCTGGAACTGGATATGCACGGCGATAGAAACGGCGGCGCGCTGCAATCGGCGTTGCAAAGTTACAGTCGCGAGATGGACGAGGAATTCCCCGAAGACCCCGCCAAACAACTGGCCGAAGTGCTGCGGTCGATGGCCCGCGCGTGGGAAGGCACCTCGGCCCGCTTGCTGCGCCAAGCCAAGGGGGCACCGGAAGGGGCAGGGCTGGGTCTGGTGGTGCAGGAAATGGCGCAAGGCATCGGGCAGGGAATTTCCGGGTCGGGCGTCATACAGTTTGTCGATCCGGTCACCGGAATGCCACGCGTGATCGGTCGGTATCTGGGCCAAAGTCAGGGGCGCGATGCGCTGACAACGACCGAAGCCATGTATCTGACGCGTGATCCGCGCGGGCCGTCGTTGGAAGATCTGGCGCCGGAAATTTTTGCGGATTTACAGATGTTTGGGGCGAAATGCCGCCAAAAGCTGCGTGAGGAAATGCAGGTCGAATTCACCGTTGATGGCGGCAGACTTGCGGTTTTGGATGCGGTCAGAGTGGCGCGGTCATCGCGTGCGGGCTTGCGCATAGCGGTGACCTTGGCCGATGACGGCGTGATCAGCCGCAATGATGCGATCCTGCGGGTTGAACCACGGGCGTTGACCGAACTTCTGCACCCGCAGGTTGACCCGCGGGGCGCGCGCGATGTGATCGTGCGCGGCATTGCGGCCAGTCCGGGTGGGGCGACCGGGCGGATTGTGTTTTCATCCGACGCGGCACAGGCATCAGCCGCGCGGGGCGAACCGTGCATCCTTGTGCGCCGCGAAACCGCGCCGGAAGATATTCGCGGCATGCATTCGGCGGCGGCGGTGCTGACAGAACGGGGCGGCATGACCAGCCATGCCGCGGTGATTGCGCGGGGTCTGGGCCTTCCCTGCGTCGTTGGCGCATCTGATATGCGGCTGGACGGCAAGGAGCGGCGGTTAGTCGCCAAAGACGGCCGTGTTTTTTCCGAAGGCGATATCATCACGGTCGATGGCACGGCGGGTGAGGCGTTGATGGGGGCCACCGAAATGCTGCCGCCCGCACTTGACGACAATTTCCGCAAATTGCTGTCCTGGGCGGATGATGTGCGCGATATCGGCGTGCGCGCCAATGCCGACACCCCCGCCGATGCGCAAACCGCCCGCAACTTTGCCGCCCAAGGCATTGGCCTGTGCCGGACGGAACATATGTTTTTCGAAGAAGACCGTCTGGTGGCGATGCGCGAAATGATCTTTGCCGATACACCGAAAGACAGGGCGGCATCCCTTGCCCGCCTGCTGCCGATGCAACGTGATGATTTCGTGCAATTATTTGAAATTATGCAGGGTCTGCCGGTTTGCATCCGCCTGTTTGACCCGCCCTTGCACGAATTTCTGCCGCATTCCCGTGAAGGCCTGCGTGAACTGGCCGAAGCGCTGGACAGGCCTTTGTCAGAAGTAACACGGCGGGCCGAGGCGCTGACCGAGGTAAACCCGATGTTGGGCATGCGCGGGGTGCGGTTGGGCGTGGTGCTGCCCGAAATATACGACATGCAGGCACAGGCGATCTTTGAGGCGACGGTGGAAATCGCGCGCCGGGGCGACCCTGTGGTGCCCGAGATTATGATCCCGTTGGTGTCTGCCAAGCGCGAGGTGGAGCTGGTAAAAACGCGGATTGATGCGGTTGCCGCATCGGTGCGAACCAAATCGGGCGTTGCGTTCGATTTCCGCCTGGGTGTGATGGTGGAAACACCGCGTGCGGCGTTACGCGCCGGTGAGATTGCGCAACATGCAACGTTCCTGTCGTTTGGCACCAACGATTTGACGCAGATGACCTATGGCCTAAGCCGCGATGATGCGGGGCGGTTCATGAACACCTATGTCCAGCAAGGCGTGTTCGCCGAAGACCCGTTTCATATTCTGGATGTCGACGGGGTGGGGGAATTGTTGCATATCGGGGCAAACCGAGGGCGCAATACAAGGCCTGATTTGACCTTGTCTATTTGTGGCGAACATGGCGGCAATCCCGAATCAATCGCCTTTTGTCGGAAGGCCGGGTTCGACTATGTGTCCTGCTCCCCCTACCGTGTGCCCCTTGCACGGCTTGCGGCTGCACACTTGGCGCTGAACGACCCTATGGTTGAATAACCATATAATTCAGGTGGTAACGGCATGAAGCGAATGTAAAACATTCACACTTGGGCGGGAAACCGCCTAAATGTGGCATTTTTATGTGCTAAATATGTCACAAGACTGGACGCCCCCGGCAATGCCTACTAACCCCGGCCTCTGTTGCAGATCGGCTGTTCGGTTTGCGGCGTTGTGACAATAACCGGGACCTTTCGAAAATGAACTTGCGACAAATCTGGGCGGGTGCCGCTTTGGCATTGACCGTCCTGAGCGGAGCGGGTTTCGCCGAAGTGACGGTGAGCCAATCCAATGACCCGACGGCCAACTTGGCCGGGGCGCTTTCCTCTATGCTGGGGGCAGAACATAAAACTGTTGCTGCGATCCCTGACCAACAGTTTGCAAGCCTTGCAAAAGGGCCAGAACTGCCAGCCGCCAAGGCGAAAAAAGGCAAGGCAAGCGATCTGACTTTGCTGAGCTATGATGCCGTTTGGCTGGCCAGCCAACCCGTGCCTCAGGGGGATGCTGAATGGCAATGCTTGACCAAAGCGCTGTACTTTGAAGCGCGCGGTGAAAGCCTGAAAGGCCAGTTTGCTGTAGCAGAAGTAATCCTGAACCGTGCCGACAGCCCAGATTACCCCGCATCTGTCTGCGGTGTTGTCAATCAGGGCGGCCGCAACGGGTGCCAGTTTTCGTTTATCTGTGACGGCTACAAAGATGTGATGCGTGAAAAAGGTGCCATTGACCGTGCCGGTCGCATCGCGCGGGTAATGTTGGACGGTGCGCCACGCGCCCTGACCGAAGGGGCCACGCATTTTCATACACGCGGTGTGCGGCCCGGTTGGGCGCACAAGTTCCCGCGCACCGCAGCAATTGGGGCGCATCTGTTTTATCGGCAGCCCTGATCAGAATGTCGCCCGGCTTGCCTTGCCTGCCGCCTTAGGGCAATGCAGGCAGGGCATTTTCGTTTATGCTGCACTGACCGATGTGGTGCCAGACATTGCGGTAACGGGGCCGACCATGACCAATGATATCCAATTGGCGTTTGCCCATCCTGAAGAACGGGCGGAAGCGTCGGCAGGTGCCGACCCGCGCGACAGGATCAGCCTGCGCAACCATGTGGTTGACGTGGATATTGGTGCGTTTCAACAAGAACGCGGCCATCGGCAGCGCGTGCAGTTCAACGTCGTCGTCGAAGTACGGCCCAACCCTGCGCCCCTGGATGATGATGTGGATAGGATTTTATCCTATGATCGGATCACCGAGGCGATCGCCACTGAATTGGCCGCAGAACGCCTTAACCTGTTGGAAACGCTGGCTGAACGGGTGGCGGAACGGATTTTGGCCGAACCGCAAGCCATGCGCGCTTTTGTGCGGATCGAAAAACTGGACATTGGCCCCTACGCCCTTGGCGTAGAAATTGTGCGCAGCAGGGCAGAAACAGGTCTGCGGACGGTCGAGGGGGAGGGTGTTGATCCGGCGTTGCATCCCTTGGTGGTGCATCTGGACAACTTGGCGATTGCGTCCCCCGATCTGGCGGCAAGGCTGGACGGTTGGCAGGCATCGGGCCTGCCGGTGATCCTGACCGTTGGCCCGCTGGACATGGCATTGCCGCAAACCGGGCACCGGCCAACCCAGCGCCGGATCGACCTTTTGGGCATGGAACAAAACGCTTGGGTTCTGGCCGCGCGCGATCCGCGGTGTGTGGTGGTGGAAACCCGCACTGAAATTGACTGGGCGATGAAACACGGCCGGATGATTGTCTGGGCACCGTCAAAACTGGTGCTGGATGCGGTCGATGGGCCGGCATCACGCGACGCGGTGGCATTGGCGCTGTGGCTGGCCGAAACGCTTGCCGCGACCCGGTTGATCGTTCACGGCGATGTGACACTTCCGGCGGGAAGCCGCGTGCCAGTGGTGCGCGCCTGACCGCTTGGGGCTTGCCAAAAGCTGGGTCGTGGGCCTAATTCCCGCCCTATGACCTATTTTCGCCCCATCCCGATGACCGACGCCGCCCGTCCAGCGGGGGCGTTGACCTTGGCCGGGGGATGGTGCTGGTTTGATCGGGTCGAAATTCTGGAACGCAATGCGCCATCCCGCCTTGGCGGGTTGTCAGACATGACCTCGGCGCAGCGCGACAAGTTTTCTGCCCCGCGCGCCGATTTTGCCGGGCTTTCGATGGACTGCCCCCGCATCATGGGGATCCTGAATGTGACGCCAGACAGCTTTTCGGATGGCGGGCGCTTTCTGGACCGGAGTGCTGCATTGGCCCAAGCGACGGCAATGGCGGGTGCTGCGGATATTCTGGATATTGGCGGCGAAAGCACGCGGCCGGGTGCCGTGGATGTGGACGCAGATGACGAGATTGCACGCACCGCCCCTGTGATAACTGAGCTTCGGGCGGGCAGGTTGGGCATCCGCATTTCCATTGATACGCGCAAAGCCGTGGTGGCGACCGCAGCGCTGGCGGCGGGGGCTGATATCATCAATGATGTTGCGGCCTTGGGATACGATCCGCAAATGGCCGGCGTGGTTGCGCGGTCGGGGGCACCGGTGATTTTGATGCATGCGCAAGGCGCACCTGCCGCGATGCAGGCAGCGCCCAGCTATCAGAATGTCGTTCTGGATGTCTATGATTGTCTTGAAGAAAAGCTAAAAATGGCCCAAGCAGCCGGAATTGCACGAGAGAAGATTGTGCTTGATCCGGGCATCGGATTTGGCAAGACGGTTGCGCATAATCTGGCGCTGATCCGGGGGCTGTCGCTGTTGCATGGCTTGGGCTGCCCGATTTTGCTGGGCGCGTCACGCAAGCGGTTCATCGGCACGATTTCTGGCACCGATGATACAGGCGCACGGCTGCCGGGATCATTGGCGGTGGCTTTGGCAGGGCTGGCACAGGGCGTGCAGATTGCCCGCGTGCATGATGTGGGTGAAACGCGGCAGGCTTTTGCCCTGTGGCGGGCAGTAAATGTAGGAGATGCGGCATGACGAGGAAACTCTTTGGTACCGACGGTGTGCGTGGGCGAGCAAATACCTATCCGATGACGGCGGATATGGCGCTGCGTCTGGGGGCAGCGGCGGGGCGGTATTTCCGGCGCGATGGATCATCCGCGCACCGGGTGGTGATTGGCAAGGATACCCGGTTGTCGGGCTATATGCTGGAAAACGCACTGACAGCGGGGCTGACCAGTACCGGCATGAACGTATTACTGCTTGGGCCAATCCCGACACCAGCGGTGGGATTTCTGACCCGGTCGATGCGTGCTGATTTAGGCGTGATGATTTCTGCCAGCCACAACCCGCATCATGACAACGGGATCAAGTTTTTCGGGCCAGATGGGTTCAAACTGTCAGACGAGGCGGAAGCCGAGATTGAAGCGATGCTGGAGGGGGATATTCTGCCCGCCCAGCCCGCCAACATAGGCCGCGCCAAGCGGATCGAGGACGGGCGCGGACGCTATCAGGAATATGCCAAGACGACATTTCCGGCCGGGTTGCGGCTGGACGGGTTGAAGGTTGTGATCGATTGCGCGAATGGGGCAGCCTATAAGGCGGCACCCGATGTGTTGTGGGAATTGGGTGCCGAGGTTATCTCGGTTGGCGTGTCGCCGAACGGCACCAATATCAATGATCGCTGCGGATCAACCCATACCGAAACTGCGGCTGAGGCGGTGGTGGCCCACGGCGCGCATGTCGGGATATCGCTCGATGGCGATGCAGACCGGGTGATGATCCTGGATCAGCATGGCAAGGTGGCGGACGGTGATCAGATTATGGCACTGATGGCGGCGCGTTGGGCGGACGAGGGGCGTCTGCGCGGCGGGGCGTTGGTCGCGACAGTGATGTCCAATCTGGGGCTGGAGCGGTTTTTGGAAGGCCGCGGTTTGCGGCTGGAACGGACGGCAGTAGGCGACCGGTATGTGGTCGAACGGATGCGCGAGGGGGGCTTTAATCTGGGGGGCGAACAATCGGGGCATATCGTGATGACGGATTATGCGACCACCGGCGACGGGTTGATCGCGGGGTTGCAGTTTCTGGCCGAAATGGCCCGCACGGGGAAACCGGCCTCTGATCTGACGCGGAGTTTTGAGACGGTGCCGCAGATGTTGAAAAACGTCCGCTATGGGGCCGGGTCGGCGCCGTTGGAGGCGGCGTCGGTGAAGGCGATTATCGCGGCGGCGGAGGTTCGGTTGAAGGGGAAGGGGCGGCTGTTGATTCGGAAATCGGGGACGGAACCGCTGGTACGGGTGATGGTGGAATGTGAGGATGAGGGGTTGTTGGTCGAGGTGGTGGACGGGATCGTGGCGGCGGTAGAGGCGGCGGTGTAACACGTGTGTTACGGGCGGTAAGGTGTTGATATAATGCGATAAGATTCTTATCTTTAACCAAATTTTAAGTCCGAACCGAAGGTAAAAAATAAAAACAGGCCGGGGGTTTCCCCGGCCTTTGGCATTTTTCTGGCAAGGTGCGTGCAAGCACGCACCCTACGCTATTCAATCAGTTCCGCGCTTTATCGACCATCTTGCCTTTGGAAATCCATGGCATCATGTCGCGCAGCTTTTTGCCGACCAGTTCGATCTGGTGTTCGTCGTTGGAGCGGCGTGAGGCCTTGATCGTGGGTTGGCCGACGGCGTTTTCCAGCATGAAATCACGCACGAATTTGCCGGATTGAATGTCGGCCAGAACCGCCTTCATGCGGGCTTTCGTCTCATCATAGGGCAAAATGCGCGGGCCGGAGACGTATTGACCGTATTCGGCGGTGTTGCTGATCGAGTAGTCCATGTTGGCAATGCCGCCTTCATAGATGAGGTCCACGATCAGTTTCACTTCGTGCAGGCATTCAAAATAGGCCATTTCAGGCTCATATCCTGCTTCAACCAGCGTCTCAAAGCCCATGCGGATCAGTTCGACAAGGCCACCACAGAGAACGGCTTGTTCACCGAAGAGGTCGGTTTCGCATTCCTGACGGAAGTTCGTCTCGATGATGCCGGAACGCCCGCCACCGATGCCGGAGCAGTAGCTGAGGCCGATTTCCATGGCTTTGCCAGTGGCGTCATTATGCACGGCGACCAAGCAGGGCACGCCGCCGCCTTTGGTATATTCGCCGCGCACGGTGTGGCCGGGGCCTTTGGGGGCCATCATGATGATGTCGACGCCGGGTTTGGGCTCGATCAGGCCGAAATGGATGTTCAGGCCGTGGGCAAAGGCGATGGCGGCGCCTTCGCGGATGTTGTCATGCACGTATTTGCGGTAGGTTTCGGCCTGCAATTCATCGGGCATGGTGAACATGATCAGGTCGGCCCATTTGGCGGCTTCGGCGATACCCATGACTTTGAGGCCTTCGCCTGCGGCCTTTTTGGCGGAAGGCGAGCCTTCGCGGAGCGCCACGACGAGGTTTTTTGCGCCAGAATCGCGCAGGTTCAGCGCGTGGGCGTGGCCTTGGGAGCCGTAGCCAAGGATGGCCACCTTTTTGTCTTTGATCAGGTTGATGTCGCAGTCACGGTCATAATACACGCGCATTTTGTGTTCCTTTGCGGTCGATGGGCGCAGCATAGGGGTTTTCCGGGTGTTTGCTGTGCAAAATTTGACGTCTTGCACCAAATATGGAATAAATCATGCGAAATATAGCAGTAACATGGATTTATCATGCAGCTTGACGATACTGACCGCAGGATATTGCGGCACCATCTGGCAGAGCCGTCGCTGCCGCGCGCCGAATTGGCGGTGCTGGCCGGGGTGACGCCCGCGACGCTTTGGCGGCGGTTGGAGCGGTTGGTGGCCGCCGGGGTGATCCGGGCAGAAAGCGTGGTGATTGACTGGCGCAAGCTGGGCTATGAGGTGGAGGTATCGCTGCGATTCACGCTGGATAAAACCGATCCGCGCGCGTTTGATGATTTTATCGGGGCGGCGCGCGAGGTGCCGGAAGTGATTGCAATTGAAACGTTTTTGGGCCGGGTGGATGTGCGGCTGAACGTGATTGCACGCGATATGGCACATTATGCGGAGGTCTACCGCGCGCGCATTCTGACGCTGCCGCATATCGCGGATATCGAGGCATTGATGCTGATTGCCACCATCAAAGACGCGGAAGGATTGCCGCTTTGATCGATTTGGACGATCTGGATCGGGGGATATGTAGGGCTTTGGCGTTGGATGCTGGGGTCAGTGCCGAGGAATTGGGGCGACGCTTTGGCCTGTCGCAACCAGCGGCATGGCGGCGGGTGAAGCGGTTGGAGGCGGCGGGGATACTGGCGGGGCGGCGGGTGGAAGTGGACCGGGCCGCACTTGGGTTTGGGGTGACGGTGTTTTTGGGGGTAAAGCTTGCGACCAAAGGGCGGGTGTCGCTGGAGGATTTTGAGCGGGCGGTGACGGCGATACCGGAAGTGCAGGTGGTGCAGCACGTGCTGGGGCTGTTTGATTACCGATTGCGGGTGGTGGCGCGGGATATTGCGGATTTTGAGCGGGTGTTGCGCCGCCGGATCATGACGCTGCCGGGGGTGGGGCAGGTGGAGGCGAATGTGCTGTTGACCGAAGAACGGCGGCCGGGGCCGATTTGAATTTTCACCGATTGGCGGGCGGAAATGTCGGAATTGAGTATTTGTGCGAAAAGGAAATCGCTAAGATTAGGTGAAACCCAGACAGGAGATTTTTAGATGCCCGGACTGCACGACCATGTTGACCCTGAGGGTCTTGAAGAATTCTCGGTTGTGTTCACGGACCGGTCTTTGAACCATATGTCGGGCAAGTTTGGCGGCGTGATGCGGGATATTTCTGCCATGCTGCGCGAAGTTTATCATGCAGATGCGGTGGCGCTGGTGCCGGGCGGCGGGTCTTACGCGATGGAGGCGGCGGCGCGGCAGTTTTGCAATGGCAAGCACGCGCTTGTGGTGCGGAATGGGTGGTTTTCGTATAGGTGGAGCCAGATATTTGACGCGGGCGGGTTTGCCAGTGATGTGACGGTGGTGATGGCGCGGGCCGATGGGGCAGGCGCGCGCGCGCCGTTTTCGCCGCCACCAATTGACGAGTTGGTGGCGAAAATTCGGGAGGTGCGCCCTGATGTCGTGTTTGCACCGCATGTGGAGACATCAGCGGGGATTATTCTGCCGGATGATTACATCACAGCGATGGCTGCTGCGGCGCATGAGGTTGGTGCGTTGGTGGTGCTGGATTGCATTGCAAGCGGTTGCATCTGGGTGGATATGGCGGCGACGGGCGTGGATGTGCTGATTTCCGCGCCGCAAAAGGGGTGGTCGGCGTCGCCATCGGCGGGCTGCGTGATGCTGTCGGCGCGGGCCGAGGCGAAGCTGGCGGAAACCACATCGAACAGCTTTGCGATTGATCTGAAGAAATGGCGCGCCATCATGGCGGCCTATGAGGGCGGCGGGCATGCCTATCATGCGACCATGCCGACCGATGCGCTGGTGGGGTTTCGCGATGCGATGGCAGAGACGCGCGAGATGGGGTTTGAGGCGGCAAAAGCGGCGCAATGGGCGCTGGGCGACGGCGTGCGCGCGATGATGGCAGGCAAGCAGATTATGTCGGTCGCGGGGGATGGATTTGGCGCGCCCGGCGTGGTGGTGAGTTTCACCGATGATCCAGAGGTGCAGAGCGGGGCCAAATTCCGGGCTGCGGGGATGCAAATTGCTGCGGGCGTGCCGTTGCAAGTGGGCGAGGGGGCGGAGTTTCGGACCTTTCGGATTGGTCTGTTTGGGTTGGACAAGCTGAAAGATGTACCAGCAACTTTGGGCCGGTTGCGCCGGGTGATTGATCAGGTGCTCTAAAAATCAGTGACGGGCAAAGCTGCCGATATGCTTTGGCCGGGGACATGCCCCGGCCTGTGCTTTTTTGCAGCGATAAAAGATTACTGCGCGTTCAAGATGACTTTGACAGCACCAGCGGGGTTTTCACCCGAACGCAGGTTCTCGGACGATGAGAACAGAAATACAAATCGCGCATATTGCGAGTTGGTCAGATTGCTGAGGTCAGCGTTCGGCACAAGGGTCATGATCTGTGACTCAATGGCCGAGCTGAGCATGACCGGTGCGGATTGTGCGAAAGCGCCAGTAGCCGTTGCAGCGATCAGGGTGGTGGCAAGAATAATGCGTTTCATGGTGTGTATCCTTTTGATTTGGTTTGTTTCACGTTCAGGTATGCGCCGTCTTGTTGGCGATGAAATGAAGATGGGGCATGTGCGGCCAAAACGGAAATCACTGATTGATCGCAGCTTCTCGCCAAGTTGTGAGGGTGGGTGAGCGACGGACGGCGGAGTCGCTGAAATCAGAGGTTTTGCGTAGATTTCATGTTACAAAAATCACAGATTTCAAGATTTCACGCTTGCGTGGAGGATGTGCGATCCCTCTGTGCAAATTTGCACGAAACTTGCGCAAGCAGGACGCGTTACTGGTCTGATACGCCAAAGGCAAGCTGGAAGTCAGCGCAGCCCAAGCCCAACACGCATCAGGGTTTTGCGCAAAGGTGCTACGGCGTATAGCGCGTTTAGTGCTGCACCGCGCAGATCGCGCAGGGCGGGCGCGCCCAGCATGGACGCGCGGTTCAGGGCATCTATGCCGATGACGCGGGTTTGCACATCGCGGTGGCGGGCGGTTTGGTAGGCGGCAAGCATGGCGACGTCACCCAAAGCGCCGGGGGTGGTGGTTGCCAGATTGAGCAGGGCCGCGATGTCAGCCAGGCTCATGTTCAAGCCCTGCGCGCCGATCGGGGGCATGACATGGGCGGCCTCTGCCATCAGGGCGGTGCGGGTCGCGATCAGGCTTTGCGCCATTTGGCTGATGATGGGCCAGACCATGCGCGGTGAGGCGAGGGTCAGCGGCCCGAGAATATGGCAAGAGCGGGCGTCTATTGCGGATTCGAATGCGCTTGTGTCGAGAGCGGCCAAGCGATGCACCTCTGGCCCATCGGTCATCCACACCACGGCGGAGGCGGGCATACCGTCACGATCTGGCAAGGGGACGAGGGTGAAGGGGCCGCCAGAGCGGTGAATTTCGGTGGAAACATTGGCATGCGGAATGGGGTGCGTGACAGCGAAGGTCAGCGCCTTTTGGCCGTAGCGCCATGTGCGCACGGGAATGCCAAGCGCTTGGCGGACAAAGGAATTGCGGCCATCTGCGCCGATGAGCAAGCGGGCAGAGATGGCGGTGCCATCGGTTAAGGTAATGCGCGCTTCGGTTTCGCGGGCGAGGATGGATTTGGTGGCGACACCGGGGCGGAAATCGACGGATGGAAGGTCCGCCAGACGCGCGACCATTTCGCGGCGCAAAAGCCAGTTGGGCAGGTTATAGCCGAAAGGTTGATCGGAGACGTCGCTGGCATCGAAATCCTTGATGCGGCGGGGCTCATTAGTGGCACCGCCTGCATCAATGATGCGCATGATTTGCAAGGGGGCGGCGTGGGGGATCAGTTTTTCCCACAGGCCGGCGGCTTTTAGCACGTCGATGCTGGGTTGCAGAAACGCGGTGCTGCGCAGATCGGCACCTGCTGCGGTGGCGGAGGTGACCGGGGGTTCGGGATCAACGCAGATGACGTTGAACCCGGCCGATCCGAAGGCGGCGGCGGCGGTAAGGCCCGCGACGCCGCCGCCGGAAATTAGAATGTCTGTGGTAATGCGTATCATGAGGCAATAGTAGGGGGCAAAGCGGTGCAGGCCAAGTGACACAACGTCTCGGGTCGCTTAGGCAAGCAGACGGCCAAGGAATGCGGTCAGATCATCGGTGTGGTGGTGGATGAAGGGGGCCGGTTCCGGTTCTGGGGCGAGATGCACGGTTTGCATGCCCATGGCGTGCGGGGCGGCAAGATTGCGGCTGTCATCTTCGAACATCGCGGCGAATGCAGGGGTCAACGCGTCTTTGGCAAAGACAGTCTCAAACGCGATGCGGTCTGGTTTGGGGTGAAAATC
>JANOFE010000273.1:0-5554 GCA_031413495.1 Pseudorhodobacter sp.
GGCCGGTCGCCCGGCTCGCCCATCTGCGGGGCGACGACGCGCCCGGACAGGTCGAGCATGAACGCTTCCGTCATTTGGCGGTTGCGCTTCCCGATCACATACGAAGGCACCAGCTTCGTCAACTGGTCGAGCGCGACGTAGAGGAACTGGTCCCCGATCTGGTCGTTGTCCTTCTCTTCCGGCGTCAGCCTTCCTTGCTTCTTGCCGACGAACGTCCAGATTTCGTCGCACTGAAGGTGCGAGAGTTGGAGGTGGCGCATCCGCACGTTCAGGAACTCGCGCAGCTTCTCGCCCGCGTGAACCATCAGGTTTATCACGGTGGTACGGTGGACGCGAGTCAGGCGCGTCACGGAGCGGAGTGAGTTGCCCCACATCGCCGCCAACGACCCGGCATTTGCCGCCAAGCGCGAGGCTGCCATCACCCTCATCTGCGCTGCGATATCTGACGTCGCCACCCCGATGGGCTACACCCGCAAAGGCACCACATGGGCGCGCGCGACCAGCCTTGGCAAATCAGCCATCAACTTGCAACGCAGCCGCTATGGGTTCACGGCCACTATCAATCTGCGGTTTTTAACATCCGATGGCTTCTCTCCTGAAACCAGCGACTGGGCAGAAGATGACGATATTCGCCTGCAGCGATTTTACTTAGGCCACGAAGGGGTGGGGCTGGATGATGGTGAAATCACCTACCTTGATGTTCATGACAATCCAGAATGTCTGGCCGTGCCTATGCACATTCTCAAAACGCGCGCCCTGCCGTGGCTGGATGCGCAACACACAGCGCACAATCATCCGAAAATCGAAGATTTTCTGCCGCGCTAAACCAGCTGCATAGGCACAGACTAAATCACCAACGCCGCTTGGCCAAAGCCTGCAAAGATCAGCATGAACAGCAAAATTGTCAGCCCCAAAAGCAACGCGCGCTTCACGTTGTTGCGGGTTCTGCGCCCTTCGGGGACTTTGAGCATGGGTTCCATCCCACCCAAATACAGGTCAAATCCACCAAAACTGTGGCGACCAGCCCCAACAACGCAAACAACCCGTTTCCACTTTGGAAACCATCCCACACCGCTTCCCCTCGGCCCCGGTTTGCGCTAAGCCGCAAAGGCACTTTTCTGATGGGCTTATACGATGAAATTCACCCTTTCCTGGCTGCACGATCACCTTGAAACCAAGGCCAGCCTTGACGAAATCACCGATGCCCTGACAGATGTCGGGCACGAGGTCGAGGGTATTGAAAACCCCGCCAAAACCTTGGGTGCATTCCGAATAGCCCGCGTGATCGAGGCCGTTCCCCACCCCAACGCAGACCGCCTGCGCCTGTGCCGGGTGGAAACATGGCCTAATGGCCCCGACAATCCGTCCGAGGAAGTGCAGGTTGTCTGCGGTGCCCCTAATGCCCGCACCGGGTTGATCGGCGTTTTCGCCCCCGTAGGCACCCATGTGCCCGGCACCGGGGTAGACCTGAAACCCGGCGTCATTCGCGGCGTGGAATCGAACGGCATGCTCTGTTCGGAACGCGAACTGATGCTGTCGGATGATCACGACGGCATCATCGACCTTCCCGCTGACGCCCCCCTAGGTGCCCGTTTCATCGACTACCGCGGCCTCAATGATCCGATGATCTACGTCAAAATCACCCCCAACCGCCCCGATGCATTGGGTGTTCGCGGCATCGCCCGTGATCTTGCCGCACGCGGGCTTGGCATTTTGAAGCCGCTCAACACCACCCCGGTTAAAGGCCAATTCCCCTGCTCGATCACCGTGCATATTGACGCCGAGCTAAAATCCAAAGCCTGCCCCATCTTCGCAGGCCGCGTCATTCGCGGCGTCAAAAACGGCGCCTCCCCTGCATGGATGCAGGATCGCCTCAAGGCCATCGGTCTACGGCCCATCTCCGCACTCGTTGATATCACCAACTATTTCACCTACGGCCTGAACCGCCCCTTGCACGTCTTCGACGCGGCAAAGGTCAAAGGCAACCTGCGCATCCATGCAGCCATAGGCGGTGAAACCCTGCTCGCACTTGATGGCAAAACCTACACTATCCTGCCCGGCCAAATCCTCATCTCCGACGATAACGGCCCCGAAAGCCTCGCTGGCATCATGGGCGGCGAAGCCTCCGGCTGCACCCCAGATACCACCGACGTCTTCGTTGAATCCGCCTATTGGGACCCGATCACCACCGCCACCACGGGCCGCGCCCTAAAAATCAACTCCGACGCCCGCCACCGGTTTGAACGCGGCATCGACCCCGCCTTCACCCTGCCGGGGCTAGAGGCCGCAACCCAGATGATCCTCGATCTCTGCGGAGGCACGCCGTCTGATATCACAATGGATGGCGCGACCCCCAACACCACCCGCTCCTACACCTTTGATCCCGCCCGCGTGGCCAGCCTCGTCGGCCTAGATATCCCCGAGGAAACCCAGCGCGAAACCCTGATCGCCCTCGGCTTCACCCTGAACGGCAACCAAGCAACGCCGCCCACATGGCGCCCCGATGTGCTGGGCGAGGCTGATCTGGTCGAAGAAATCGCCCGCATCGCATCGCTGTCAAAACTGCAAGGCCAACCCCTGCCCCGCACCAGCGCAAGCGTCCCGAAACCCATTCTGACGCCGCTGCAAACCCGCGAACGCACCGCCCGCCGCACGCTTGCCGCCTTGGGCTACAACGAATGCGTCACCTACAGCTTCATCGACGCAGCCGATGCCGCCCTGTTCGGCAATGGCACGGACACCGTAAAAATCGACAACCCGATCAGTTCGGAAATGACCCACCTGCGCCCCGATCTGCTGCCCGGCCTGCTGCGCGCCGCCGGCCGCAATCAGGCGCGCGGGTTTGCAGACATGGCCCTGTTTGAGGTCGGCCCCGTCTTCCACGGCGGCGAACCCGGTGATCAAACCCTGCACGCCACCGGCCTGTTGATCGGCCATAGCGCCGCCCGCGATACCTTCGCCTCACGCCGCCCGCTGGACCTCTATGATGCCAAAGCCGACGCCGAGGCCACACTTGCCGCCATCGGTGCGCCCCTGCGCACTCAAATCACCCGCAAAACCCCCGCATGGTTCCACCCCGGCCGCGCAGGCGTGATCGTCCTCGGCCCCAACACGCTGGCCACCTACGGCGAGGTTCATCCCCGCATCCTGACTGCGATGAATATCAAAGGCCCCGCCTTGGCCTTCACGATTCAAATCGCCAACGTGCCGCTGCCAAAAACCAAAACGCCTACCAAACCCGCACTCACCATCCGCGACCTGCAAGCAGTCGACCGCGATTTCGCCTTCGTGGTGGATGCTGGTGTTGAGGCGCTGATCCTCGTCAACGCGGCCTTTGGTGCCGACAAAACCATGATAGAAACCGTCCGCGTCTTTGATCAATTCACTGGTGAAAAAGCCGAAGCCCAGATGGGCGCAGGCAAAAAATCCCTTGCCATCACCGTCCGCCTGCGACCGCAAGACAAAACCCTGACCGAAGCCGAGATTGAAGCCATCAGCGCCAAGATCATCGAAAAGGTCGCCAAAGCCACAGGCGGCGTTTTGCGCGGATAGTCAAATGACTTACTCCGCCCGCTCTTTTTTTGACGGCTTTTCCTGTTTACCAATATCCCACGGGGGTCCGGGGGTGTGAAACCCCCGCTGCCTGCAAATGGCGGAAAACTTACCGCCCCTTCCCGCTCCACGTCCCCAACCACGCCATAAACCGCCCAAACACACCGCGGGCTTTATCCCGCGCCGCATCGGCTGTCGCGTCAACGCTATCCCACGTCTCACCCGCACTCGCCACCACAGGGTCAATCGCGCGCTCGCGAAACTGCATCCACATCCGGCGCAGCATGAACAGCCCGAACGCAAGCAGCGTCAGCACCACGATATTCACCCATGGCGTGATGCTAACATCCGGCCCCGCCACCGGGTTCACCGCCACCGCATTCGGAAAGATCGAAAATATCGGCAACCGCCAGCCGTAATGCGTGACCGACACCCATTCCGGCGCCGCCTTGTCAGACCGCAGGTTCGTGGCCTCTGCCTGCAGGGTCGAGCTGTCGTATTTGAAATAGGGCGGCCAGATCCAGCCGGTATCCTCATTGCGGTACACCATCACTGATTCCCCATCCGGGTAGACCGCATCAATAAACCGAATATCGCGGATGGTATCGGTCACCGTCGTATCGGTGCCGCTATCCCCGCT
The DNA here is from genome assembly GCA_031413495.1 of Pseudorhodobacter sp. Classification (GTDB taxonomy): domain Bacteria; phylum Pseudomonadota; class Alphaproteobacteria; order Rhodobacterales; family Rhodobacteraceae; genus JACMNW01. The sequence goes on from JANOFE010000273.1 coordinate 4,193, forward strand.
GGAATAAAACAGCCAATTCGCGCCAATCGGCGTTTGCTTGTTATAGGTGTTGGTGATCCGCACAATATCGTGCTGCGGCAGTGTGTAATGGAAAAACCCCACCACAAACAGCAGCAAGGTTATCCGAAACCCCCATTTGATGTATCGCCACATGCCGCTTGCCCCTTAATCCCAGTTTACAAAATAGATAATCAGTCCCATCGTCACCGCTGGCAAAACATAGACCAACCAGATCAGCTTTTTGCGTAGCCCCGTCTCATAGGCCGTCATACCTGCCTTGATATAGGCATCCCGGTCCGCCGTTGCAGCCCCCTCACGCGCAGGATCGGTATCCCAGGATTTTTCCAGCTTTTCCCGCCGCACAGACCGCGAATAAAGCGATACCAATACATAAACCACCGACAACGCGATGAAGCCAAACACCAGCAGTCGAATGATCGCCGTCATCGCCGTTCCTTCCGCAAACTACCCCATGGCCCCACCAAGGCACCCATATCCCGCGCGGGCTTCGGCTCGGGTCGTGCCGCCTCATCCATCCCCGGCTCCGGGCCAAACAGCGCCTCACGCGCGCCGTCCTTGTCCACCTTGTATTCCCGTTCCAGAAAATCCGCCACATACCCGCGCTTGCGGTCTGACCATGTGGCGTAACTGGCATAGAACAATTCCTTATGCAGGATATACATCTGCCGCACATCCAGCGGCGACAGTTCCGCCAGCAGCATATTCACCAAATCCCGGTCCGCATGCGGCTTGGCGCGCAGGGTGTAAAAATACGCCGGATGCTCTGATGTGATGCGCGGCCAATCGCCGCCACCCTCCACCCAGCGCAGAAGTGCCGCCAACCCCAGAAACTCCTGCGGCAAACCCGCCCCCAACCGATGCGCAATTTTGCGCAAATCCACCCGACTTGCCGCCCCCAGATCAAGGTTCAGCGCGTCCGCCGCATCGACAAGAATGAAATCCATCTTCTGGCGCAGCACTGCCGCCGCATCCATACCCCGCGCCTGCACGATGGGTTCAACCAGCTGGTTCACCTCCAGAAATTCGGCAATATGGTTGCGCTGCGTCATATCCAGCACCGCTTTGATTGGCAGTTTCCCAAGGCTTTCCCGAAGTTGGGTCGAGATCACCCCCGGCAACGGCAGCGTGCGGAACACATAAATCCCGCCAAAAAGCGACGTCCAGTAATTCCCCTGCTCAAACACCATCGCCGGCAGATCAATCGGCACCCGCGTCACATCGCCGGTCTTCTTTGCCAGCCCAATCATCTCCGCAATCAACACATCATCGCGCCAGCCGTTCGGCTCGGTGCGGAACCGCTCGATCATCGCCGCCAGCTTCCCCGCATCCGCCACATGCCCG
>JANOFE010000274.1:0-1395 GCA_031413495.1 Pseudorhodobacter sp.
TAGGCAGCATGCTCATCTTACAATACAAGGGCCGTGTTCTGTCTGCGGCAAGTTTTTTACTAGTTCTTTCAAGTTTGATGGTGTTTTTGAAATGCCTTTAGCCAAACCAAATTTAACTTTCTCGGGACTCACGACTTTTGCTTGTCTCCGTTTTATAATCCGCTGGACAGAATGTCTGCACGGCAACGGATCACTGCGCGAAACGCTGATCAATTTTTCCGATCTGGCGCTGGCCGAGGTGGTTCACCTGCACCGCGTGACTGCAGCAACGGGGGCGCAACGATCTATCGCTACGGTAGACCTTTCCGCGTCACAGGGGGCGCGGCCGTTGACACGGGCGCTTGGAATGGCGCTGGCCGGCCAGACCCTAAGTCGCGCAAAACCCGGAACGCTTTGGTCACTGCAAGAACTGGACCAAGACGCGGCCAACCGGCTGGATCCGCGTGTCATCGACTGGATGGAACAGCGCGGCTTGCGCGAGGTGATGATGATCCCGCTGTCATCGGTAGGGGATTCAACGGATGTGTTGGAATTCTATTTGTCAGTGCCTCTTGATCGGCCGCGGCGTATGGCGCTAGAGACGCTTACCTTGGCCGCAGCCGAGGCTTGGGGTCGGCGACCCGATGGCCGGATCGCACGGATCCTTCGCGCAGCTCCTGCTATTACCGAACATCTTGCGTCCGGAGGACCAACTGTTCACCCGCTATCGGAAAGCAACCCCTTGGGCCTGACGGCTGCGGAACTGCGCCTTTGTAGCCTGATGCACCGTGGCATCAATTTGAACGACGCGAGTAAGAAGCTGGGCATTGCAGATTCGACGTTACGGTCGCATTTGCGCAGTATTTTTGCCAAAGCCGGAGTGGCCGGTCAGGTCGGACTGGTGCGCTTACTTCTGGAACCGGAAGCCGCGCGATCGTCAATGCGCGCGTGAAGAAAGCGGTAAAATAAACCCAGCACCGAAAGTGTGCAGCCTAGGTTCGCCGCAGGATTCGGTTCCACACGATTGCGACCGGGCCTTCGCAATTCGACCAAGACGGTTAGGCGAACCTCTTGGTGTTAGATTATCTGGTTCGCTGCATCGTTACTTTCGCCGTGGCTTTGCACCTCCCTTCGGCTAATTCCACCTGTGCGAAAATAAGACAAATCAACCTCAGTTTTCTATGAACCTAGGCCCGCCAGACTGCGCAGAGGTCGCGACAATAAGCGTGGCCGGCAGCAAAGCGGCCCTAACTGATTGACAGTGTTGCCGGCAAAGATACCCCGCCCCCTTGCCCGTCTTGGGCTTGACCTGCAAATGAGAATTTCCTCCAGTTTGGATTAGAGCCCGACCCAAGAAAGGGGACGGATGATGAAGTGAGCAAGGTTCACGGAAGAGTAGATCATCGGCATTTTGCA
>JANOFE010000275.1:0-6537 GCA_031413495.1 Pseudorhodobacter sp.
GCCAACAATTGCCGGTGAATGCCGTACCCACAGAGGCCGGCTTCGTAGCAAAACGAAAGCTTCACGCCGCCCGCCTTCAACTGCTTCACCAGCTTCGCCATCGCCTCCGGCGTGTTGACACCCCAAGGTCATTGATCTGACCATGGGCCGGGTGTTGCGACTGCTGGAACTGCTGGGCAACCCCGAACGCCGGGTGCCGCCGGTGATCCACATTGCCGGGACCTATGGCAAAGGATCGACGCAAGCCATGATCCGCGCGGGGCTGGAGGCGGGAGGCGCATCAGTTCACGCCTATACGTCACCGCATCTGGCGCGGTTTCATGAACGCATTCGGCTGGCGGGGGAGTTGATCACGGAACCTGCGCTGGCGGCTTTGCTGGATGAATGCATGGTTGCCAATGGGTCTGACAGCATTACGTTTTTTGAAATCACCACCTGTGCGGCGTTTCTGGCGTTTTCCCGAACCCCCGCCGATTGGACGCTGCTGGAGGTTGGGCTTGGCGGGCGTTTGGATTGCACCAATGTGGTGGACCGTCCGGCGCTGACCATCATCACGCCGGTCAGCCTTGATCATCAGCAATATCTTGGCGACACGCTGGCGGAAATTGCGGGTGAAAAGGCGGGAATTTTGAAACGCGGGGTGACGTGTGTTGTTGGCCCGCAAATGGCCGATGGGTTGGCGGTGATCGAGGCTAAGGCGGCGCGACTAGGCGCACCGTTGTTGGTGCATGGCCAGCATTGGCATGCGTTTGAAGATCGTGGGCGGCTGATCTTTCAGGATGACAACGGGTTGCTGGATTTGCCGCTGCCCAACCTGCCCGGTCCGCACCAGATTGAAAATGCCGGGGCCGCCATCATGGCGCTGCGGCATTTGGGTGTTGGGGATGCCGAGGCTGCGGTGACAAAGGCCGATTGGCCCGCGCGGATGCAAAGGTTGCGGGTTGGACCGTTGGTGGAAAGTGCACCGGGCGTGGAGCTGTGGCTGGACGGGGGGCATAACCCGGCAGGTGGGGCGGCGATTGCGGCGACGCTGGCCCGGATGCCCAAGCGTGAAACGCACCTGATTTGTGGCATGCTGAATACCAAGGATATTGCAGGATATTTGCGGCCAATGGCGGCGCAGGTGGATAGCCTCTATGCCGTGTCGATTCCTAGCGAGGCGAATACTTTGCCCGCTGAAGTAACGCGAGACGCAGCGTTAGGCGCAGGCATGAAAGCCACCATCGCCCCCTCCGTCGCCGAGGCGCTGGCAAGCATTGCCGCCAAATCCCCCCAAGCCCGCGTGCTGATCTGCGGCTCGCTTTATCTGGCAGGATCAGTGCTGCGCGAAAACGGCTAGGGCCATGAAACGGCCATAGTTAGTGGGAAAACTGACAGGATTGAAAACATCCGAGTTTGCCCATGAACGATCTTTCCGCGCAGTCTGGCTTGATTTCCTCTGTCTACCCTAAACCGCGCGTTGCCATATTGGTGGATGGCGATAATGTTCCTTACAGCGCCATTGCCGAGATCGAAGCAAAAGCTGCCTCCCTTGGCAACCCAATCCTGCGCCGCGTCTACGCCGATATGAGTCTGCGAAAAGACTGGGCATCGGAAACCGACTATCTCGCGATCCATTGCACCACATCGGCAGGCAAGAACCGCGCCGATATTCATCTTGTGATCGGTGCCATGGATATCGCACATCGCGGCCTAGCAACACATTTTCTGATCCTGTCGGATGATCGGGATTTTGGCCCCTTGATGGCGCACCTGCGCGAGATTGGCATGACAGTAGACTGGGCGGGAAAGCCCAAACCAGCACCAAAGCCGATTGCATTGCCAGTTCCAAACAAAGTAAAGGTGCTATCCGCTGTTGATCAGCGGTTGCACGACCTGTTCCAATCACAAAAACCTAGCTTAAGTTTGCAAGCGCTCGGCAGTAAAATGAAGCAGGGGACCGTCGTGGAACAAACACAAAAAGCAACTTGGCGCGCTTATTTGAAGACGAAGCCAGAGCTTTATTCATTGGCGGGCGACGGCGCTGCCACTATTGTCACTTTGAAGACCCCGTAAAACCGACTCCCACCTTGCCTCACTCGGCCAATATACTAAATTAGAACTATTCTAACTTAGGGGCCACCCATGATTCCCGGCTTTTCATCCCGCCGCCGTTTTGCTGACCTGTCAGAGCAAGACCTGCTGGCGCTGGCGATTTCGTCAGAAGAAGACGATGCGAGTATTTACCGCACCTATGCGGCGCGGTTGCTGGCGGAGTATCCGGCGTCTGCCGCCGTTTTTCAGGGCATGGCGGTGGAAGAAGACGGGCATCGCAAGCGGCTGATTGATCTGCATCGGGCGCGGTTTGGCGATGTGATCCCCTTGATCCGGCGCGAACATGTGGCAGGGTTTTATGCGCGCTCGCCTGTCTGGCTGATTGAAAACCTGTCGTTGGACCGGATCCGGGCCGAGGCGGAAGCGATGGAAGATCAGGCGCGGCAGTTTTACGAGCGCGCTGCTGCCCGCACCACAGATGCTGCCACGCGCAAATTACTGGGTGATCTGGCGGCGGCAGAGGCGGGTCACGCAAGCAAAGCCGAGGCTTTGATTGACAAACATCTGGGGCCAGACGCCCGCAGCGCCGAAGATAAGGGTGCGCGGCGGCAGTTTATCTTGACATGGGTGCAGCCGGGCCTGGCGGGGTTGATGGATGGATCGGTATCCACCCTTGCCCCCATTTTTGCCACCGCCTTTGCCACGCAAGACACATGGACCACGTTTTTGGTGGGCACGGCCGCATCGGTAGGTGCGGGCATTTCCATGGGGTTCACCGAGGCCGCCCATGATGACGGCGTGCTGTCTGGCCGGGGCAGCCCGTGGAAGCGCGGCCTTGCTTCGGGGGTGATGACCACGCTGGGCGGCATGGGCCACGCCCTGCCCTATCTGATCCCGGATTTCTGGACCGCGACCAGCATCGCCATTGCGGTGGTGTTTGTGGAATTGTGGGCGATTGCGTGGATTCAAAACCGCTTTCTGGAGACGCCGTTCATCAGGGCGGCCTTGCAGGTGGTGCTGGGCGGTGCTTTGGTCTTTGCCGCAGGGGTGTTGATCGGAGGCGGCTAAGATGTATCGCAAGGGTGAGGTGAGCTACCTGCCACTGCCATTGCCAGACCGGGTGCAATTGGACGAGGGTGCCGCACTTGCCGCAGCCGAGGCGTTTCGTGATTACATGAAAAAGCGCCATTCCGTGCGGCAGTATTCGGCTCGCGCAGTGCCCGAAGAGGTGATCACCGCCTGCATTCAGGCGGCAGGCACGGCGCCATCGGGGGCCAATCATCAGCCGTGGCATTTTGTGGCAATCGCCGATCCCGATATGAAAGCCCGCATTCGGGCGGGTGCGGAAGATGAAGAGCGTGCGTTCTACAGCGGTGGTGGTGGCGATGAATGGCTGGCAGCACTGGAGCCGATCGGCACCGGGGTGAACAAACCGCATTTGACCGATGCGCCCTGGTTGATTGTGGTGTTCGCCCAGCGCTACGGCGTGACGGCGGATGGCGACCGCTACAAAAACTATTACGTGCCCGAAAGCGTGGGGATTGCGACCGGTATGCTGATCACGGCGCTGCATCATGCCGGTCTGGTGTGCCTTGAACATACGCCCAACCCAATGAAATTTTTAGGTGAATTGTGTGGTCGGCCTGCGTCGGAAAAGCCGGTGATGATTTTGCCGGTGGGCTATCCGGCGGCGGATGCAACGGTGCCTGCCGTGGCAAAACGCAAGAAACCGCTGGATCAGATATTGAGCGTGTATCGTTGATCGGCTAGAGCGTGATGGGGAAAAGTGGTGGCCGGTTTTCCCCAATGTTCACGCGACCAATAGAAAAATAGGCAGGGGAAAGGGCTGACTGCCCTCTCCCCTGCCCCCTCACCCGTGGACATTTTTGCCTCGGTCAATGGCTTGGGCGGCGCATCGGCGCTAGGATAAAAGGATGATGCGATGAAGACGATTTCGGAACACCGGGTTTTTGGCGGCGTGCAGGGGGTTTATTCGCATGCCTCCAAGGTCTGTGGCGGCGAAATGACTTTTGGGCTGTTCCTGCCGGAAGAGGCCGAAGAAGGCGCGGTTCCGGTGATCTGGTATCTGTCTGGTCTTAGCTGCACGCATGAGAACGCGATGATCAAATCGGGCGCACAGCGTTGGGCATCAGATCACGGTGTTGCGGTGGTGTTTCCCGACACATCCCCGCGCGGGGCGGATGTGCCCGATGATGCAGCCTTTGATCTGGGGCAAGGGGCTGGGTTTTATGTGAACGCGACCGAAGGGGTTTGGGCCAAGCAGTTCAAGATGTGGGATTATGTGACGGATGAATTGCCGCAGACTCTGTTCAAGGCGTTTCCACTTGCCGAAGAGGCGCAATCCATCACCGGGCATTCGATGGGCGGGCATGGGGCCTTGACGATTGCGATGAGCTTTCCCGGGCGGTTCCGGTCCGTTTCCGCCTTTGCGCCGATTGCGAGCCCGACGACAAGCGATTGGGGGCGCAAGCAATTCACCGCCTATTTGGGGAAGGATCAAACAAAATGGGCCGCGCATGATGCAAGCCTGCTTATGAAAAAGCGCGGCTTTGACGGGCCGATGCTGATTGATCAGGGGGCGGCGGATCAGTTTCTGGACCTGCTGCAACCCGAAACGCTGGCCGAGGCGATCATGGCGCGGCGGCAAAATGCGGCGTTTCGGATGCAGAAGGGCTATGATCATAGCTATTATTTCGTATCGACCTTCATGGAAGATCACATGACCTTTCACGCCGAGGCATTGTATGGTTAAGGGCGTCATTTACATCGACGCTGACGCCTGCCCGGTGAAGGCCGAGGCGGAAAGGGTGGCAACCCGGCACCAGATGCGGATGGTGCTGGTATCAAACGGCGGCATCCGGCCATCGGCCAACCCTTTGGTAGAAAGCGTTTTTGTGACTTCTGGCCCGGATGAAGCGGACAAGTATATCGCAGATCAATGCGGCCCCGGCGATGTGGTGGTAACGGCGGATATTCCCTTGGCCGCGAAATGCGTGGCCGTGGGCGCGCGGGTGGTGAAGCACAACGGCGAAGAATTGACCGGGGCCAATATCGGCAATGTGCTGGCCACCCGTGATCTGATGGCTGATTTGCGCGAGGCGGACCCGTTTCGCATGGGCGGCGGGCGGCCATTTTCCAAGGCGGACAGGTCGCGGTTTCTGGAGGTTCTTGAACGCGTGGTCAGGGCTGCAAACGTCTGACATTTGTCGCGGGCAGGATAGATAGGCGTGCAGGCCCTTGCGATGTTGCAAGGATGGTTGATCAGACTTCAGGCACCGCCCGTCGGGGCATTTTCTTTGCGCTGGGCGGAGCGGTTTTTCTGTCAATCAACGATCTGGCGGTGAAATTTCTGTCAGGCGATTATGCGCTGCATCAGGTAATCCTTGGCCGCGCGATTATCGGGCTGATCTTTCTGACGGGGCTGATGTATTTTTCCGGCACCGGGTTTCGGCAACTGCTGACGCGGCGCCCCAAGGATCATCTGATCCGGGTCAGCATCGTGATGGTGTCGAACGTCACATACTTTCTGGGGCTGGCCGCGATGCCATTGGCCGATGCGGTGGCGACGGCGTTTATCAGCCCCATTCTGGTGACATTGCTGTCGGTCATTTTGCTGGGTGAAACTGTGGGGCCACGGCGCTGGGCAGCGGTGGCGGTGGGGATGCTGGGCGTTGTTGTCATGCTGCGGCCGGGCGATGGAGTTATTCAGCCAGCGGCGATTTTAGTGCTGATTTCGGCGTTTTGCTACGCATCGTCGCATATGATGACCCGGCGAATGCGCGATACGGAATCGGCGATGGCGCTGGGGTTTTATGTGCAGATCGGGTTTGTGATTGTCAGCACATCCATGGGGCTTTGGGTGGGGGACGGGCATCTAGCGGGATCATCCGATCCGTCGATTGCGTTTCTGTTTCGGGAATGGGTTTGGCCGGAAATGGTCGACTGGCCGTTCTTTCTGGCCAACGGGCTGGCGGTGGCCATCGGCGGCTTGATGACCACGCAAGCCTACCGTCTGTGCCACCACCGATTCGAGCAGATAGGAAAACGGCTGGTTGGCAAGTTTGAGATAAACGGACAACGGCGTGTCCAAATCCGCCAGCAGTTCTTTTACCAGCGGAATGCGGTTATAGCCTTGTTTGGCGAGATCAAAAAATTCCTGTTCAGTCATCATGGCACCATGGAGAAAAAGAGCGTTCAATCGCGCAGCGTTTGAACTGCGCGGCCTGCGATTAAGTGGAGTGCTACCATCGCCATGCCAAGGCGCTTTGCAGCGCCGCTCTCATCTCCCGGTTCATTATCATTATGCCTTTTTAATTAACTTTACTGCATCCAGCAAGGATTCCACCACCGCGTCGGTATCCAGCTCCGTGACGCTTTTTCCCCGATTGTGCAGGCTGAGAAATGCCGCCGCGGCCGGTGCGGCTCCGATGCCGGTCAAAACGAATCGCATTTTCCTTTGACGATCCCGATCACTTCGGTGAC
>JANOFE010000276.1:0-44383 GCA_031413495.1 Pseudorhodobacter sp.
CCAGCGGTTGGCGTAGGCGCGGATTGCCCCCGCGAGCATGATGCCGGGGCGGTCGTTATTTTCGAACGCGATTGGGCGTTCAATGGCCCCGGCAGTCAGGATCGCGCGGCGCGAATAGATGCGCCATAGAATTTGGCGGGGTTTGCCGGGTTTGGGTGTTGCCAAATGGTCGGACACGCGCTCGACCGCGGAATAGATGCCATGATCCAGCGCGCCGAGAATTGTGGTGCGGGGTAGCAGGCGCACATTAGGCATTTGGGCCAGTTCAGAAGCTGTTTTTGCAACCCAATCTGCACCGGACTCATCACCCAATTCGTAGGTTTCGGCGTTCAGACGTCCGCCCATGCGGAAATCTTCGTCTGCAAGAATCACGCGCGCACCGGATCGTGCTGCGGTGATGGCGGCGGCAAGGCCAGCGGGGCCAGCACCGATGATCAGCAGGTCACAGTGCAGGAAACCTTTGTCGTAGGTGTCGGGGTCGTCTTGTTTTGACAATGACCCCAAACCAGCGGCGCGGCGGATGATGGGTTCATAGATTTTTTCCCAGAACGATTTCGGCCACATGAAAGTTTTGTAGTAGAACCCGGCGGCAAAGAACGGCGACAGGCGGTCGTTTATCGCCATCGCGTCAAAGCGCAGGCTTGGCCAGCGGTTTTGGCTGCGGGCGTCAAGCCCATCGAACAGTTCTGCCGTGGTGGCGCGGGTGTTCGGCTCGCACCGTGCGCCGGAGCGCAGTTCGACAATGGCGTTGGGTTCTTCGGACCCGGCAGCAATTGGCCCGCGTGGGCGGTGGTATTTGAAGCTGCGCCCCATCAGGCGGACGCCATTGGCCAGAAGGGCAGAGGCGAGGGTATCACCGGGGTGGCCTTGGTAGGTTTTGCCATCAAAGCTGAAGGATAGGGTTTTGGTGCGGTCAATCTGGCCGCCAACAATGCGGTTGCTTTGAGTCATTTGCTGCCGCCCTGTGTGCGGGCGACATCGCGCGCGCCATTTCGACTTGGGTTATTTCATGCGTCAGGGTGTTGCGGGTGACAACCAGCCAGGACCGGTCGCCCTGTTCGTGATACCACAACTCGCGGTGCAGGCCTGCGGGGTTGTCGCGCAGGTAAAGGTAATCGTGGAACGTATCGGCTGCATCCGGCGCCATGCCATCGGGGCGGTTGATCAGGTTGGCATCGCCCAAGTAGACGAATTCCTGCGCGTCGCGGGGGCCAAGGATTGGGTGATTGATGATCATTGGGCGGCCCTGTGGGTTTGCTTCTTTTTGCCTGATTTGACACGCGTCAAATCAGGCCGCGCCTGCCTGCCCCGGGCAGGCGCGTTCGCGCCAACCCAGTCAGGCACGACCTGATAATCCAAAGCTGTGTTTGGACCATCCGCGATTGCCTTGCGGCTTGCGCCTACAGGCAAAGGACCGGGAAACTCTGCCCCGCAGAGTTTTCTTTTCGGTCCTGAAAAAGAATGTGGGTTCATCTTCAATGCAAATTCGGTTGGGCGCCCTGGCCCTTTTCGTCGATCATCAGTCCCTTGCGGAATCGGTCGAACCGGTAGGCGGTGGCGGTGGGGTGCGGGGTGTCAGTGGCTAATAAATGCGCGAAGACCCAGCCCGATGCAGGCGTGGCTTTGAAGCCGCCGTAGCACCAGCCGCCGTTGAAATAGAGGCCATCGGTTTCGGTGCGGTCGATGATGGGGGAGCCGTCCATCGACATATCCATGATGCCGCCCCACATGCGCAAAAGCCTTGCCCGCCCGATCATCGGCATCAGGGCCATGCCGCCTTCGGCCACATCTTCGACCACGGGCATGGAACCGCGTTGGGCGTAGGAATTGTAGCCATCAATATCGCCGCCAAACACCAGCCCGCCTTTGTCGGATTGGCTGACATAGAAATGGCCCGCGCCAAAGGTCATGACGCCGTCAATCAGCGGTTTCAGCCCTTCGGACACAAACGCCTGCAAAACATGGCTTTCCATCGGCAGGCGCATGCCCGCTTGCGCCATGACCCGGCTCGATGACCCCGCTACGGCGACGCCGATCTTGCCTGCGGCGATATAGCCGCGAGAGGTTTCAACCCCCAAGGCGCGGCCATTTTCAATACGAAAGCCGGTGACTTCGCAGTTCTGGATGATATCGACGCCCCGGCTGTCAGCACCCCTTGCATAACCCCAAGCGACGGCATCATGGCGCACCGTGCCGCCGCGTTTCTGCGCCAAGCCGCCCTTGATGGGGAAGCGGGCATTGTCGAAATTCAGGAACGGATACATCGCGCGCACTTGGGCCGTGTTCAAAATCTGCGCATCGGCACCGTGCATGATCATGGCATTGCCGCGCCGCACGTAGGCGTCGCGCTGCGCATCGGTGTGGAACAGGTTCAGAATACCGCGCTGGGATACCATGGCGTTATAGTTGAAATCCTGTTCCAACCCTTCCCACAGTTTTAGCGAAAATTCGTAGAAGGGCTGGTTGCCATCCAGCAAATAGTTCGACCGGATGATGGTCGTATTGCGCCCCACATTGCCGCCACCAATCCAGCCCTTTTCCAGAACGGCAATGCGGGCCTGTTTGAATTCCTTGGCAAGGTAATAGGCGGTGGCAAGCCCATGCCCGCCGCCACCGACGATGATGTAATCATAGGCCGCCTGCGGGTCTGGATTGCGCCATGCGGGTTTCCAGCCTTTATGGCCAGTCAGCGCCTCGGCAATCACCCTGAACCCTGAATAGCGCATTGGTCACCCTTAGATTTCGCATTTTCAATATCGGATATTTCCCGCAATCAAAGCGTCTCATTCCCGACATCAGGTCTGCCATTTCAGCCATAAATCAACTTGCGGCTAGCCACGCTATGCCGGCAAACACCAAGGCAAGGCCGCCCCACTGAAAAGTGCGCATCGCCTCACCGAGAAACCGCCAGGCCAGCAGGATGGTGATAAGCCCAAAGACAGATGAGGCGACGGCCGCAAATTCCGGGTTGGTAAGGCTGCCAGCCGCGATAACAAAACCAAGCGCTGTCACATCAAGGACGCCCATCACCGCAAGGAGAGGCCAATGCGGACGCAAGGGGGCAAGGGGAAGGTGGCGGGCGATCACCCAAGCGGCCACGATCAGCACCGCCGTTACGCGCGCAACCAATACAACAGACAGCTCTGCCCCCTGTTGCGCAGCACTGTGGCCCAGCGCGAAGGTTAGGGCAAACCCCGTGGCCCCAAGGGCGGCCCAAAGCATTGCCTTGACGCGGCTATGCGCGCCAGTTTCGGTGTTTGGTTGGCGCGCAACAATGGCAATTCCCACAACAATTGCAAAGGTGGCAAGCCATTGGTCGGGGCGAATGCTTTGTCCGGAAAATGCCGCGAAGGCGACAGACAACACCGGATAGGCCCCGCCGATGGGCGCGACAAGCCGCACCGGACCGATGGCAAAGGCGATGTAAAGGCCAACACACCCCATCACATAACAACTGCCAGAGGCTACGGCGAACAATGCACTGCGAAAGGTGATGACTTCCCATCCGCCAGTCAGCATGATCAACCCAATCAAAGCAACGCTACCCATGCCCAGCACCACCATCAACATGGTGGCCACTGCCAGCTTTTGGCTTAAGTGCCGAACACAGAAATCATGCAGACCCCATGTCAGGGCCGCGATCAGACCGTACAGCAGTGATTGCATCGAAAAGCCCCAAATGAGTGCTATCAACGATTTGCCCTGTCACGCTGCTTGCAGCAAGGCCATTGCCGCGTTATTCTTAAGAATAAACATTTTTTCCAAAAATTCGACCCAAGCAGGAGCGTGCTGATGCTGGACACCCAATATCCGCGTGTGATGCCCGGCCCGCCAATGCCGAGTCGCATTGTAACGCCAACGTCGATGGCGCCACATTCGGGGCGGGAACGGTTTGAGGTGCAAGGTTCGGGCGCGGCGCTGATCCGGGTTGGTGCGGGTGATAAAATCACAATCACGAATGCCGAAGGCGGGCAGCCGTCCGAATTGGTGGCTGCAGATGGCAAGGGCCGCATCGACGCGGGTATCATTGGGCTTGCTGCCAATTGCGATGCGACAGGCCTGAAGGCACTGTTGGCGGCTGGTACGGGCAGTGGTCTGGGTGGCTTGCGTTTGGGCATTGAACGGCGTGGAATTGATCTGTCAAAAGCGGGTGCCGTGGCGCTGTTTGATGGCCAAACGCGTGCAGGTGCTGAGGAAAGTTTTACCGCCATGCGGGATGGCGTCTTGATCATTGCGGCACCGGGCCTGGCGATGGACCCCGGTGCGCAAAACACAACAACGCCGCTGGTGGTGACAGTGCAGCGGTCTGCGCTGGTGCAGGTGGGGCGGTTTGATCTGCCGGGTCCGCTGGCCGAACCGGTGTTGGACTTGCGGGTGAAATCCGCAACCGCGCAGGCGTATTTCGTCAAGGCCGGGGATTACGTGCAAATCATCGACGTCGATGGCCGCCAATGCACTGATTTTCAGTGCTTTTCTGCCCGCAAGCTGGACCGGGGCATAGAACACGCGCTGGATGTGACCACATCGCGCACTTTGATGGGGCACGCTTATTCCATGCCGGGGCTGCATGCAAAATACTTTGATCAGGATTTTCTGCCGCTGATCGAAGTGGTGCAGGATACGGTCGGTCGGCACGATGCCTTTGCGATGGCCTGTGCGTCGAAATATTATGACGACATCGGCTATCCGGGGCATGTGAACTGTTCCGACAATTTCAACGGCGTGCTGGCTGCACATGGCGTGGCCCCGCGCGCGGGATGGATGGCGGTTAACCTGTTTTTCAACACCGCCATCGACCGCCACGGTGTGTTGATATCGGACGAGCCATGGTCGCGCCCCGGTGACTATGTGCTGTTTCGCGCGCTGACCGATTTGATCTGTGTGTCGTCAGCCTGCCCGGATGACACGTCACCCGCGAATGGTTGGTATCTGTCAGATATTCATGTGCGCACCTATGCGGGTGCGACCAAATTTCATCGTGCGGTGGCAACCCGCGCCACCCCGGATGCGGAGCCGAAAATGACCAAAGACACCGGGTTTCATGCCCAGACATCGGCCTTAACGCGCAATGTGGTTGAATACCGGGGCTACTGGCTGCCACAGGACTATGCGGGCGTCGGCACGACCACGGAATACTGGGCCTGCCGTGAGAAGGCCGTGGTAATGGATCTGTCGCCCCTGCGGAAGTTTGAGATTACCGGCCCGGATGCCGAGGCGTTGTTGCAATACACCCTGACACGGGATGTGAAGAAACTCGCCGTGGGGCAGGTGGTCTATTCTGCGATGTGCTATCCGCATGGCGGCATGATTGATGACGGCACGCTGTTTAGGCTGGGGCGTGATCAGTTTCGCTGGATTGGCGGCGAAGATTTTGGCGGCAACTGGCTGCGCGATCAGGCCACAGCACTGGGGCTGAAGGTGATGATCCGCAATTCGACCGATCAGTTGCACAATCTGGCGGTGCAGGGGCCAAATTCACGAGAGATCATCAAGCGCATATTCTGGACGCCACCCGCGCAGGCAACCGCAGAAGAACTGGGATGGTTCCGGTTTTCTGTAGGCTGGATCGCTGATGCACCTGTCGTGGTATCGCGCACCGGCTATACAGGTGAATTGGGGTATGAGATTTTCTGCCACCCAAAGGATTGCGCGGTGGTGTGGGATGCGGTTTGGGCCGCCGGTTCCGACCTTGGCCTGCGGCCGATGGGCCTTGCCGCGTTGGATATGGTGCGCGTTGAGGCGGGGCTGATCTTTGCAGGCTACGAGTTTTCCGATCAGACAGACCCGTTTGAAGCAGGGATCGGGTTTTGCGTGCCGCTGAAATCGAAAACCGATGATTTCATCGGGCGCGATGCGTTGATCCGGCGCAAAGAGCACCCGATGCACAAATTTGTCGGGCTGGAAATTGAAGCGGCGGTTGATGTGGGGCATGGTGACGGCATCTATGTTGGCCGTGCGCAGGTTGGCGTGGTGACGTCTTCGATGCGCTCACCGATCTTGGGCAAAAACATTGCTCTGGCGCGGGTGGATGTGGCCTATGCAGCCCTTGGGACAGCGGTTGAAGTGGGCAAGCTGGACGGCCAGCAAAAACGCCTGCCCGCGCGGATTGTTGGCCTGTCGCATTATGATCCGAAAAAGACGCGGCCACAGAGTTGACGGCCGGGGGCCGCAACGTGTTTGACCAGTTTGGGCTATAAGATCAGGTCGGTGCTGACGATGTCGATGTTCAATGTCAGCAGAATGGAAAAATCTGCCACACCGTCGCCGTCACTGTCGCCAAACAGTTTTAACGCATCGAAAAAACGTTCAAAACGCAACTGCCCGGCGACACTGGTGAAATCATCCCCCCCGATAAACGTCAGGTCCATCGCCGAGAAATCAAGCAGATCGCTGCCCCGCGTGAAGTCGACGACCCGGTCGCTGAGATACCCAAGGCCAATGTCCGAGGCGGCGGAAAAAACGAAGGTGTCAGCCCCGGCATCGCCCTTCATGACATCCCAGCTGGCCCCACCCTGCAATGTGTCATTGCCGCCGCCGCCATAAAGCATGTTGTGGCCTGCATCCCCTGTCAGACGATCATCGTGATCCGACCCGAATACCCGTTCAAAACTGGTTATACTGTCGCCAGCAGCATCGCCGCCAGATGCCACCCCTGTTTCCAGATCGACAGTAACCGCTGCGGCAGAGCCACGATAATCGAGCCAGTCAAAATTTGCGCCGCCATCAAGACTATCAGCACCAGCGCCGCCGCGAATAACATTCTGATCACCATTCCCAGTCAGAACATCGGCATGCGCAGACCCCATCAGACGTTCGATGTTGATCAGCCGATCCCTCGCCGCGTCGCCGCCAGTAGTAGCGCCTGTCGCAAGGTTGACCGTCACCCCGGCGGATGATCCACGATAATCGGACCAGTCAGACCCATCGACGCCATTGATGACATCCGCACCCGCACCGCCCCGCAACAGGTTGCTGTTGCCATTGCCAACCAGAGTGTCGACGAAGCGCGATCCGAGAACATTTTCAAAGTTGATGACAGCATCGCTTGATCCGTCCGCATTCCAGCATACACCCGCCTCCAGCACAACAATCGTTGGCGACAACGACCGGCTGCAGTCCAGCCAGTCAATGCCAGCCCCGCCGTCCATCAGATCATTGCCCGCGCCGCCGCGAAGGCTGTTTGCGCCGGCATCACCGGTTAAAGTGTCGTTGAACGCAGACCCGATCAGGCGTTCAAAGCTGGCAAAGCGATCACCGTCCGCATCGCCGCCGTCGGCGGCACCGGTGGCCAGATTGATGCTGACCGCCGCAGCGGACGTGCTGTAATTCAGCCAGTCGCGGCCAGAACCGCCGTCCATGCTATCTGCGCCGATGCCACCTTCGACGGTGTCTTCACCGGGATAGCCAAGGATGGTGTCATTGCCACCCAGCCCGTTGATATAGTCAGGAAAGGGCGTGCCAAACAGCGTGTCACCGTTTTCGGTGCCGTTCTGATAGGTCGATACGCCCCAGGGATTTGGCTCTGGTGCGGCCAATGCAGCGCGATGATCGTTTTTGCGGGCGTTTGTTAATTTGGCGGAAAGGGGCATTTCTGGGCTCCTTTAGCTGTGAATAGGCCAACCACAGACATCGGACAGGGATGGTGCAAAACCAAAGTGAAAGTCATGGAGCAATTACAACTTTAAGTTGTATTTCGACTCTCCTGCAAAGACAACTGCCTTTTGGCGGTTTGCCCGGATTTGATTTGCCTGTGCCCGTTCAGGCCGCCAGAAGCACCCGCGCTTCATGGGCTTTTAGCGACAGACGTGCTGCGGGATAGTGCAGGGTAGCAGTGGCAAGGTCCGGGAACAGCAACACCAGCTCATCGCGTTGATCTTGCTGCAAGGATGGCAAAGTCATCGTCCCCGGCTGAAAGCTTTCCGTCCAGCACCCATTTGCGCGAATAATCTCGTGGTGATCACACATGATATGGATATAGCTGATCGTCGGCGGATTGGCGCGGCTGATCCCCGGTTTTCCAACCAGATGCAGGGCGGCAATCAGCACCTCATGTTCGCCAAACATCATTTCGGCGCGGTGACCGGTGAACAACATACGGTGTTGGGGCGATACCATCATATCCATGGTTGGCAGGTTGGTGCCCAGCGCACCGGCACAGATCAAAACAGGTCGCAATGCGGATCTTCCCGCAAGATCCGCCGATGACAGGTCGCGGCGTCCCACCCAGCGCAGCGGCTGATTGCCATTGTCACGGGTCAGAACGCTGTCGCCTGCGACCAGATCTTCAACCCGCAAATCGCCGCGCGCGGTTTTGATCAACGTCCCCGGCGTGAAGCAAGGGATGACATTTTCGATGTTGGTAAAGGTCATCGTGCCGATGACAACCCCTGCGCCATCCAGAAACTGAACAGTGCCGTTTTCGGGGTTGCCCGGATCGAAGATGATATTGGTCAGCGCCTTGCCCTGACCAAAGACATTGAGGTTCAGCGTATCCGCATCACCGGCACTTTCATTGCCATTGACCACATCATCTGCGGTGACAAAAAAGGTATCGCTGTCATCGCCGCCCTGCATCAGGTCGGCACCCGCACCGCCGGTAAGGGTATCGTTGCCACTGCCGCCAAGAAGGGTGTCCACCCCATCGCCGCCAACAAGGATATCTGCCCCGGCATCGCCGGACAGGCTATCATTTTCGGTGCCGCCGGACAGGCTGTCGGCCCCGAGGCCGCCAATCAGCGTGTCATTGCCCGCGTCACCTGTCAGGGTATCATTGTTATCGCCGCCATCAAGCGTGTCGGCCCCGGTGCCGCCCGACAAGCTGTCGTTGCCGGTGCCGCCCGAAAGATTGTCATTTTCGGTGCCACCGGACAAAGTATCTGCCCCGATGCCGCCGATCAGGATATCATTATCGGCCCCACCGAGCAGGATATCGTCGCCATCGCCGCCATCCAGCGTGTCAATGCCCGCATCGCCGGATAGGCTGTCATTCTCGGTGCCGCCCGACAGCGTATCGGCACCAGCGCCGCCAATCAGCGTGTCATTGCCCGCATCGCCTGCCAGGGTATCGTTGTTATCGCCGCCATCCATGTTGTCGGCCCCGGCACCGCCAGACATGGTATCGGTGCCCGTGCCGCCCAACATGGTGTCGCTGCCATCGCCGCCTGACAAACTGTCGTTTCCAGCATCGCCAGTGATGGAATCGTTGCCCAAGCCGCCCAACACGGTGTCATTGTCGTTGCCGCCAAACAGCTGATCATCGCCACCGGCGCCATCAAGAGAATCGTTGCCAGCCCCGCCAAAGAAAATGTTGGTCGTGGGGTCCGCCAGCGTGCCCATGCCGTCATAGCCGATCAGGGTATCATTGAACGCCGAACCGATCAGGCCATCCACCCCGGCAAGCGTATCCCCCAGCGCGTCGCTGCCCGCACCTGCGCCGACGCCGGTTGCGAGGTTGATGTTTACGGCCGTCGCAGACGCGGAATAGTCAGCAGTATCTTGCCCTGCCCCGCCTTCAAGCAAGTCTGTCCCGGTGCCGCCGATAAGCGTATCAAGACCATCACTGCCATACAGGGTGTCATTGCCAGTGCCGCCCAGAAGACTGTCATTTCCGGTGCCACCATTCAGCCGGTCGTTATCGACACCGCCATCAATTGTATCGTTACCGGCTTCGCCAAAAATCGTATCATTGCCAATCCCACCCAGCAGGGAATCCGCACCTGTATTGGCGTTCGGTGGGGCCCCGACAAAGGGGCTGCCAAGCAGGTTGGTTGCTGCGCCACCCGGTGGGGTTACCGTGGCACTTAGCGTGTTGCCGCCTTGATTTTCCCAGAACCGGACTTCGATCGTATAGCTTTGGCCTGCGGCAAGCGTGACATCGCCGAAGCGCGTTGTTGCAGCTTGGTGAAAGTCGTTGTTCATATAGGGCAGC
Source organism: Pseudorhodobacter sp. (assembly GCA_031413495.1). Classification (GTDB taxonomy): domain Bacteria; phylum Pseudomonadota; class Alphaproteobacteria; order Rhodobacterales; family Rhodobacteraceae; genus JACMNW01. Next base: position 9,929 of record JANOFE010000276.1, read on the forward strand.
GTGCCGCCGACCTGATTGGCAAAGTTCAACGGATTGCCGCTGGAATCCAGCAGACGAACGATAGAGCCGTCGTCAGATGTTGTGGCAAACCGGTAAACGCCCGCTGTGGTGGCGGTGAAGGTAGAGGTTAAAATGACCCCAAAATCGTTGGGGTCGCCTGATGTACCGCGCGCCGTGTTTGCCAAAGCGTTGACATCAAAGCCAGTGGTCTGCCCAGTGCCGCGCAACGTACCGGACTCGATTGTAAAGGCCTGATCATTGATTGCGGTGAAATCGCGGTCATAAACGCGGTAAGCCCAGGTGTTGGCTACATCACTGTCGCCGTAGATAAGGTCACTGCCATTGCCGCCATCGACTGTGTCATTGCCGGAGCCACCAAAAACCGTATCGGTTCCGCCACCAGCGCTGATGGTATCATTGCCGGCAAAACCGGTGATGGAATCGGCGGCTCCCCCACCGTTCAACGTATCAGCACCGACTGTGCCGTTGATAACTGCCATCTGCTTTAGCCCCGAACGTCTCTGCTGATTTTGCCTGCAGACCTGACATTTAACTTTGGCTTAACTATGGCATTTGGCCAGCGGTGCCGCAGATGCAACCCGGCATTATGACCCGGAATTCCAGTATAAATAATTGAAATTATTTGTTAAAAAAATACTTTTAGCCGCTGTGTGCAAGGCGTTGCAGGTACCCCTGCTGCAATCTGCCCCGTGTGCGCATGCTTTCAATCGCGGCTTTTGGTGTGATTGCGTCAAACCAAACTGTGCTTCGGCTGCGCAGTTGCACAAAGCCATCAAGATCGCCTGACAGGATCGTTGCGATCTTTGGATACCCCCCGGTGGTTTGGTGATCTGCCAAAAGAACCGTTGCCACGCCGTCGCCCGCCACCTGAATGGACCCACGCAGAATGGGTTCCGACGGCATGTCCAGTGCCGCATTGGGGGGCAAGGGTGGTCCAGACAGTCGAGCGCCCATGCGGTCATAGGCATCGGTCAGCGTGAAAGGGTTTGAAAGCAGGGTTTGGATCATCTCAGCAGAAAAAAACCGATCCTGCGGGCCAAGAACCACCCGAACACGCGGGCGTGGTCGGGCAGAGACGGGAATAGGCAACGGACCATGGCGGTTTGGCCGGGTTTCAGGATTGTCGATGTGCAGACTTTGCCCGGTCGTCAGCACCCCACCACCAAGGCCTGATGGGCCATGCGTTGATGCGGACCCAAGCCAACGATGGCATTGCAGTTGGCCCGCAAGCGCCACATAGCACCAGGTCCCCCAGCGACCGCGGCTGATGGTCAATGTCTCGCCCGCTTTGATGGTGGCGACGGACCATGGGCCAAGTGACTGTTTATCAACGGCAACCTGAAAGCTGCCACCAGCGACCGCAAAACTGACCTGGCCTTGCGTGCACATCAGGGTCAGGCCACCCAAGGACACCTCGATCGCCGGGTTCGCAGGTGCATTTCCCAATGCCAGATTGGCCACGCAAAAGGCCATGCGGTCCATCGGGCCCGAGGCGGGCACACCGTAGCGCAGCAGGCCAAAGCGGCCGGCGTCTTGCAGGGTTACCTGCGGTCCGGCATGGATGACTGCGAACCGTGCAAGGGTCATAGAACAGTGTTTTTCGCGTCAAAGGTCACACGGTCAATACGCTTGAAGCGCACGGTGTCGCCGACATCAAACAAGAACGGCCGGGCCGGACCCTCTAGCAAGATGCGGGTCGGCGACCGCCCGATGATCCACCATCCGGTCGGCATGGTCAGCGTTGTGATCAGGCATTGTGCGCCTGCGATGATCACAGATCCCGCCACAACACCGCGCTTGGCGCTGGGCTTTCGTGGCAAGTGCAGGCTGGCTGTCAGCCCGCCAAGATAGGCATAACCGGGGGCAAAACCATACATGACCACGTGGTAGGTTTGCGCCAGATGAGCGTTGATCACTGAGTCAGGGCTAAGGCCGGTTTGTTTGGCGACAGTTTCAAGATCAGGTGCAATATCAGGGTCATAGCAGACGTCCACCTCGCGCAGAATGCCTTTTGGGGGTGGCAATACCGGGCTGTTCAGCAGGGTTTGAAGCGCCAGTTCAACAGCACCATGATCGGTGATCATTACATCAAACCCGACCAGCAGGCTGACATAAGCAGGCACCGATTCGGTGAAGCCCGCAAAAGGGGATTGCGCAAGTTTGGTATCAAGTGACCGGACCTGTGCATGATCTGCATCATTGATAACATCACCGAATTCCACCAACACGGCCTGATCGGCAACTGCGCGAAAGCGGGGGAAAATGGCGGTCATGCGGGCGGTAGGAACGGGGTAAGGGCAATGCCCGCATCGTTCAGCGCGCCCCGAATATGCCGGGCCATCGCAACCGCGCCGGGGCTGTCGCCATGCACGCAGATAGACTGTGCAGACAGACGGATTGCCGGGCCGTCAAGCGTGGGCATCAACCCCGTCTTTAGCAATGTGATCAGCCGTTTCGCCGCAAAATCGGCATCATGTATCATAGACAGCGGGTTATTGCGCGGCACCAGACGGCCTGTGGCCAGATACGCGCGGTCGGCAAACACCTCTGAAAATACCTGCAGTCCAGCACTGGTTCCGGCGGTTTCCAGTTCGGTGCCCGAAATTGCCAACAATGCCAGGTCGCGGGAAATGGCACCGGTGGCACGGGCGATAGCCCCTGCGACATCGGGGGTATCGGCGGCAAGGTTTGCCAACGCACCATGCGCCTTGACATAGCGCACTGATGCGCCCGCAAGTGCCGCCGCCCCCATCAGCGCGCCGATCTGGGTGGCAACCAGACGTTCAATTTCTGCCACCGACATCGGGATGATGCGGCGACCAAAACCGGCGCGGTCGCCGTACCCCGGATGGGCACCGATGATCACGCCATTCGTGCGGGCAAGGGCCAGCGTTTCAAACATCGTATCCGCGTCGCCCGCATGGCCACCGCACGCAATATTGGCGCTGGTAACGATGCCCAACATTGCCGCGTCTTCGCCCATCGACCAAGCACCATAGCCTTCGCCAAGGTCTGAATTCAGATCAACGCTGGGTTTTTGTGCCATCTGGGGGCCAATGCTAAACGGTAAACGCATCCGCAGGCAAGCGCAGGATCAGGTTAGGATCAAGGCAAATCTCTGACCAGACATCAATCAGGCTTTCATGGCCCACGCCAAAGAAATTACCGGAATTCTGATCCAGCATATCTGTCATCACCTGAAAATGGATATGCGCAGCCCAGCCGCCGTTTTCATGCCAATCGCCCAGATGCGCGATCAGCTGGCCTTGGGCCACGGTATCGCCTTTCGTCAAAAGCGTCGGCAGACTGGCCCCCAGATGACCATACAGGGTGTAGAAAGGCACGCCGCCTGCGTCATGCTCCAAGATCAGAGTATGGCCGTAATCCAAAAGGTCGGCATTGTAGGTCAGGTGCAAGACACGGCCTGCCAAAGGCGCATAAACCGCAGTACCGGCGGCGGCAAACACGTCTATCCCAAGATGCATCGTGCGCCATTCGGGGCTGGCCACATCGGCAAATTGCGGTGTCGCATAGACCGATCGTTTTTCAAGATAACTGCCAAGTCCGTACAGCAACCGCCCCTGCGCCTGTTCTGCAAACCAAGCGTCAAAGGCGCGGTCAGAAAACGGTGGCATGTCTGGCTGTTGGCCATTGGTCAGCAAGGCAAGCGTCCGGCTTTCACCTAAAGGCGGCAGAAAAACTGGGGCAGGATTGGCGGTTGCAAGATAATCCCGCACTTGGGGCGCGGCAGCCGTTGCGGGCAGCCCCGCGCCTTTGCGCAGAATTGCACGCAATAACCCGCGGTCCACCGATGCCAGCCGCGTCGCGGTGGCTTGGGCAACGGTATGGCCCTTCAGCAGTGCCGCAATAATATCAGCCAGCACAATTTCCTGACCCGCATCCTGCCCCGCTTGTCGCAGGGCCGCGTAAAGATCAACAGAACCCGCGATATGAGCGGCAATACGGGTCGGGTTCGTTTCAGTCACGGGCATGTCCTTCTGGGGTAACGCCGCCAGTTTGATCACCTTCCGCGTGCAGATGCAAACGCGCTGCGCATTCGGTTCTTGCCCCTGTTGGCGCGGCGCTTTATCCCTGCCCCCAAAGCCAGTTCCCAGAGGATCACCATGAGCACGAACCAGCGATTTGATAAATCCAAACTTCCCAGCCGTCATGTCACCGAAGGCCCGTCGCGCGCGCCACATCGCAGCTATTTCTACGCGATGGGAATAACGGAGGAAGAGATTCATCAGCCATGGGTTGGCGTGGCCACCTGCTGGAATGAGGCAGCACCCTGCAATATCGCGCTGAACCGGCAGGCGCAATCGGTGAAGATGGGCGTGAAAAAGGGCGGCGGCACTCCGCGGGAATTTACCACCATTACCGTGACCGACGGAATTGCGATGGGCCACGAAGGTATGCGGTCTTCGTTGGCCAGCCGCGATGCTATTGCCGACACGGTGGAACTGACCATGCGCGGGCATTGCTACGACGCGCTGGTGGGCCTTGCTGGTTGCGATAAATCGCTGCCCGGCATGATGATGGCGATGGTGCGCCTGAACGTGCCGTCGGTGTTCATCTATGGCGGGTCCATTCTGCCGGGCCGCTTGAACGGCAAAGACGTGGTGGTGCAAGACGTGTTCGAGGCGGTGGGCAAGCATCAGGCAGGCAATATGTCGGACGCCGAACTTGCCATTCTGGAGCGGGTGGCCTGCCCATCTGCGGGGGCTTGTGGCGGGCAATACACTGCCAACACAATGGCGTGCGTGTCAGAAGCCATCGGTCTGGCCTTGATGAATTCATCGGGTATGCCCGCGCCATATGAGTCCCGCGATCAATATGGCGATGCGTCGGGCGTGGCCGTGATGCACCTGATTGAAAAGAACATCCGCGCCCGCGATATCGTGACGCGTAAGTCGCTTGAAAACGCCGCACGGGTAGTGGCCTGCACGGGTGGCTCCACCAATGCGGGGCTACATTTGCCAGCCATCGCGCATGAGGCGGGCATTGATTTCGACCTGTTCGATGTCTGTGAGATCTTCCGCGATACCCCCTATTTTGTATCCCTGCGCCCCGGCGGCGAATATGTGGCGAAAGACATGTATGAAGCCGGCGGCGTGCCTGTTGTGCTGAAGGAACTGCGCAAGGCGGGGCTGATCCACGAAGATTGTATCACGGCATCCGGGCGTTCGATGGGCGAAGAATTGGACCTGATCACGCGTGAGGCCGATGGCCGGGTGATCTATCCGATTTCAACCCCGATTTCCAAAACCGGCGGCGTTGTGGGCTTGCGTGGCAACATCTGCCCGGACGGCGCGATTGTGAAGGTCGCGGGCATGAGTGCCGAAGAACAGGTCTTCACCGGCCCCGCCCGTGTGTTCGAATGCGAAGAAGACGCTTTCGAGGCGGTGCAAAAGCGTGACTACAAGGAAGGCGAAGTTCTGGTCATCCGCAACGAAGGCCCGGCAGGCGGGCCGGGCATGCGCGAGATGCTGTCCACCACGGCGGCGCTGTCTGGCCAAGGCATGGGCAAAAAGGTGGCACTGATCACGGATGGCCGCTTTAGTGGGGCCACACGCGGGTTCTGCGTGGGCCATGTCGGGCCAGAGGCGGCACATGGCGGGCCGATTGCCCTGCTACAAAATGGCGACATGATTACGCTGAACGCGCTGACCGGCGAGTTGTCGGTGGCATTGACCGATGCGGAACTTGCCACGCGCAAAGCCGCTTGGGGCGGCCCGCGCGAAACCCAGTATGAAACTGGCGCTGTGTGGAAGTTTGCTAAACTGGTCGGCGGTGCCCGCTGGGGGGCAGTGACCCATCCCGGTGCGAAAGCAGAGCGGCATGTTTACATGGATCAGTAAGGCGCGTCGCTTTGCAGTGATGATGGGGTTGGCGGCCTGTCAGATGGATGCAAGCGCGCTTGCCTTGCCGGGGCAGGCGCGGGCACTGTCTGTGCTGGGCGGTGCAATGGCGGTAGCGGCACCGCCCGGCTACTGTGTCGACAAGGGATCAGCCCGCAGTCAAGGCGATGGTGCGGTGGTGCTGATCGGGCGCTGCAATGGCAGATCAGGGTCGCCGCCTGCCGTGATCAGCGTCACCATCGGCACGGCTGGATCAGCTGGCGTGATGGCAAGCGGTGGTGCTGCCATGGCCGCATTCTTTCAATCCACCGCCGGGCGCGCCGCCCTAAGCCGGACAGGGCAGGCAGAGACTGTGCGGATTCTGGCCGCCTCCGAAACTGGTGGTGCCTTTCTGTTGCATGTCGCAGAGGCGAACGAGGGCGACTATTGGCGTGCCGTGTTCGGTCTGTCTGGCCGGCTGGTGACCCTGTCCGTTCAGGGGGCAGAAGGCGCTGCACTGGACGCGGCAAAGGGACGGCAATTGTTGGGTGCCGCGATCGCCACGCTGCAAAAGGCCAACAGACCTGCTTAAGGGGGGTATGCCGATGCGCGCCGTCATCTTAGGGTAGAGGCTTGCCGAACCCATCAGGATAGGGAATTTGTTTCCGAATGGACGACAATACCCGTCTTGAGTAGACATTGCGGCAGATCGCCACGACAGAGACCAGATACTGAAAAACCCAGATGCTGAAGAACCCAGATGCTGAAGAACATTGACAAAGTGGTGGACCGACTTTTGCACAAGCGCATGCTGGGCCGCTGGGGCCGGATGGCTGATGCGGCGCAAGCCATGGATACGGAAAGTCTGCGCGCCTTGCGCATCCGGGCGCGGGCCATCCGGCGCGAGGTGGACCGCGTGATATTGGAAGCGGATCATCGTCTGGCTTTGCCGGTGATCGGATCAAACGCGATGCGAAAACCGCTTGGTACCGATTGGGCATGGCGGCCAGACCTGTGGCGCGGCGCGATTGCCACAGCCGGAATTGCGTCAGTTCCCGGTCGTGCCACAATCTGTGACGGCACGACGGTGTTTCATGATTGCAGGCATTCCGAACTGACCATGCGCCAAATACGCAACACGCGCGAAGCAGACATTGCACCCTTCGGGTTTCGGATGGATGTTTTTCGGTTTGACGGCTCATTCCTGTCTTTGGTCGTCGATTTGCCGCCAGAGGCGGTTGCCGGGCTTAAGCTGCGCCATTTGATCCGGGTCGATGTGAATGTGGACTGCGAAAAGCCGCTGGAAATTTATGCGCGGCTGAATGTGAAACACGGTCCGAACCTTGAACAAATCGTCCGGGAATTGCCTTTGAACGAACAAGAGGTGATGGTGGAATTTGACCTGACCTATTCCAAAATCAGCGAAAAGCGGGTCGAACGGATGTGGGTTGATCTGATTTTTGAAGGGCCGGAAATGAACCAGATCATTTTGCGCGATGTCACCTTTAGCAGGCGGCCAAGGGCAGAAGTATGAGCGCATGATGACCGACGCTGTCTTAAAACAAGCCCGCATTCATGCGGGGATCTGGGAAGGTCTTCTATCGGGGGCCGTCGGGACGCCCAGACTAGAGGCGATGCATCTGGACCTGCCGCTGGCAGGCGTCATCGTGGCCGAAGTTGCAGGCGAGCCTGGGCTTTGGTCGGTGCGCGTCCCCATTCCGGGGCAGGCGTTGTCTGAGGGGGTGCAAACCTTTGTCATCCGTGACGTACAAAGCGGTGTCCAGCTGGCGCATTTTACGGTCATCACAGGGGTGGCGATGGAAGAAGATTTCCGCGCCGAGATGGACCTTTTGCGCGCAGAGCTGGATCTGTTGAAACGTGCCTTCCGGCGGCATTGCGTTGAAACGACCGGCTAAGCAATCGCAGAGAAAATTTTGCACATGAAGAATTTTCAAGCGCTAACCTTCCCAATGTGGCACAGGTTGCTGACGCAGATGAGTATTTTTGCGAAAGAAAAGCCCGCGCAGCGTTAGGGTTACGCGGCGTTTGACGTGACAGCGACCGGTGGTTTTGGCAAGCTGCGTCAGGCTTTGGAGGCTTTGATGACCCAATATCCGCATCTTCTTGCACCGCTTGATCTGGGCTTTGTGACCTTGCCGAACCGGGTTCTGATGGGGTCGATGCATACAGGCCTTGAAGAAACGGGTGACTGGAACCGGGTCGCGGAATTTTATGCCACGCGGGCGCGGGGGGGCGTGGGCCTGATGGTGACAGGCGGCATGGCGCCCAACCGCGAAGGCGGAGTATTTCCGGGGGCGGCGGGGTTGTTTGATGCCAAGGATATCGCAAATCACCGCATCGTGACGGGCCGTGTACAGGATGCTGGCGGGCGCATTGCGATGCAGATTCTGCATGCGGGGCGCTATGCTTATGGTCAGGGCTGTGTGTCTGCATCTGCGGTGAAATCGCCGATCTCGCCGTTTGTACCCGTGGAATTGGATGAGGCCGGGATCGAGAAGCAGATCGCAGACATGGTAACAGCCGCCGTTCGCGCGCAAGAAGCGGGCTATGATGGCGTGGAGATCATGGGGTCAGAGGGCTATTTTCTGAACCAGTTCCTTGTCACCCATGTGAACCGGCGCGACGACGACTGGGGTGGCGACTATGCCAACCGAATGCGTCTGCCGGTTGAGGTGGTCAGGCGCGTGCGCGCGGCGGTGGGGCCTGCCTTTATCCTGATCTACCGCATCAGCCTGATTGATCTGGTGCCCGACGGGTCCAGTTGGGACGAGGTTGTGCTGCTGGCACGGGCAATCGAGGCGGCGGGGGCCACGATCCTGAACACTGGCATTGGCTGGCACGAAGCGCGGGTGCCGACGATTGCAACATCCGTGCCGCGTGCAGCCTTTGCGCATTTGACCGGGCGGTTGCGGCCTGAAGTTGGCATCCCCGTGATTGCATCAAACCGGATCAACACGCCGGAGGTTGGCGAGGGTATTTTGGCAGATGGCTTGGCTGACATGATTTCCATGGCGCGGCCGTTTCTGGCGGACCCGGATTTTGTGCGCAAGGCGGCAACCGGACGGGCAGCAGAAATTGCCCCCTGCATTGCCTGCAATCAGGCCTGTCTGGATCATACCTTTGGTGGCAAAGTTGCCTCCTGCCTTGTGAACCCACAAGCCTGCCATGAGACGGAATTGGTTTATGCGGCTGCACCCGTGCCAAAGTCGGTGGCTGTGGTGGGCGCAGGGCCAGCGGGCATGATTTGCGCCATGGTGGCAGCAAAACGTGGCCACAAGGTGGTGCTGTTTGACCGGGCGGATGCGCTGGGCGGCCAGTTGAATCTGGCGCGACAGGTGCCGGGCAAGGAAGAATTTCACGGGTTGGTGAACTGGTTTGAAACCATGGTGGCGGGTGCTGGTGTCGATACTCGACTTGGGGCAGAGGTCAGCGTCGAGGATCTGCACGGCTTTGACGAGGTGGTGATCGCCACCGGCGTGTCACCGCGTGATCCGGGCATTCCGGGGCAAGACCGTGCGATCAGCTACATCGACGTTTTGCGCGGTGCGCCAGTAGGCCCGCGCGTCGCCGTGTTAGGCGCAGGCGGTATCGGGTTTGATGTTGCGGAATATCTGGTGCATGTGGGCGCCAGCCCCACGATAGATGCAGCCCTGTGGCGGCGTGAATGGGGCGTCGGTGATCCGGCGCTGACCGCCGGTGGGTTGGCTGAAACCGGGCCTTTGCCAGAAGCGCCCGCGCGCGAAGTCTGGCTGTTGCAGCGCAAGGCGGAAAAACCGGGGCGCGGGCTTGGCAAGACCACAGGCTGGATTCACCGTGCCGCGCTGGCCATGAAGGGCGTGAAAATGCTGGGCGGCGTCACGTATGAGGCAATCACGGCAGACGGCTTGCAGGTAAGCCACGGGCCGGGGCGCGAAAACCCAAACCTGATTGCCGTTGATACCGTGGTGCTTTGCGCGGGTCAGGTGCCAGAACGGACACTTGCCGATGCGCTTACATCCGCAGCCATCGCGCATCATGTCATCGGTGGCGCAGATGACGCAGGCGAACTGGATGCAAAACGCGCGATTGATCAAGGCGCGCGGTTGGCGGCACGGCTTTAGCCGCCCTGTTGTTCGGGTTGAAAGGGGGCATAATGCCCCCTTTCTTTGCAGATCAGCCTTCTTTGGCCACCAACGTGCCTGCCGCGACAGCCGTGGTCAGTTCCGCCATATCAATGCCGCCATCATTGTTGGCATCCAACGACAGAAACACCTCTTCCGTCAGATCGGGGTAGGCGGTCTGCATTTCGGTCAGCGACCAGATGCCATTGCTGTCCGTATCGGCAATTTCGGGCAAATCCTGTGCCAGTGCAGGCATGGTGCTGAGGCCGATCAGAGTGGCGAGGGTGAGGGCGATGTTTTTCATACGCGTCTTCCTTTTATGGTCCGCAGGCGGCAGGAATGCCGCCCTATGGTTGAGTTAGGGAAAGAGAATTATTTTTTCCAGCCCACCCGGCGGATATGGCCAGAACGGGCCGCATTGCGCCGAAATTGTGGAATTTACTGAACATTTTCTTGCCGACATTTACCCCTAAGCGGGTTTTCGCCACTTAAAAGAAGCGATTACTGCGAGTCTCCGCTCACGCTATGGTTGTTTCTCTGCCATTAACGATCCCTCAGAATACCCCGGACTTGACCCGCCCTCACCGCAATCTCGCCTGATTCCGGGGTCAATAAGGGCCATCAACCCGCATAAGTGGCATGGGGACTACAATGGATCGACTGACGGAAATGGAAGCCTTTGCCACTGTTGTGGATCAGGGCGGCTTTACGGACGCTGCCAAGAAGATGGGGATTTCCAAATCCGCAGTCTCAAAACACGTGTCAGCACTGGAGGCACGGTTGGGTGCGCGGCTGTTAAACCGCACCACGCGCCGGGTTAGCCCAACTGAGATTGGTCTTGCCTATTACGACCGCGCCCGCCGCGTTCTGAATGACGCGGGCGAAGCGGACGCGCTTGTTACCTCGATGCAGTCAGCACCGTCAGGCCTGCTGCGTATATCGGTCGCCACCGATTTTGGGGTCAATCTGCTGTCGCCGATTTTGGGCGAGTTCCTGCTGGAATATCCCGATATCACTGTCAACATGGTGCTGAACAACCGCTATGTCGAACTGATTTCAGAAGGTTTCGATATGGCCATCCGCGTGGGCGAGATGGAAGATTCGACGTTGCGCGCCCGGAAATTGACCGAAACCACCAAGCGGATGATCGCATCACCGGGTTATTTCCAGAAATTCGGGCGACCAATGAAAATTGACGATCTGAATGATCATAAATTGCTGCACTATTCCAACCAGGCCAACGGCAATGTTTGGAAAATTACCGCGCCATCAGGTGAAAAGCGTCAGGTACGGTCGGTTGGTTGGCTGACGGTGAATGACGGTCAATCGCTGTTGAATGCCGCCGTATCGGGCCTTGGCATCGCCTATCTGCCATCGTTCCTGTTTGCCGATGCGATGAAAGCGGGTCAGGTGGAAGAAGCCATTCCCGGCCTGCCAAGCGAAGTGCAGGGCATCTATGCGGTCTATCCGCCGGGCCGGTTTACTCAGCCCAAAGTGCGCGCGTTTATTGACTTTCTGGCGCGGCGTTACATCGACAAAGGCCCGGACAATTGGTGATTTGAAAGCCACCGGGGGGGCTTTAAGGCGATACCAACAGCATCACTTCAACACGGCGGTTCCGGGTTAGACCGGTTTCCGTCAAATTGCTGTCGCGCGGGGCCAAATAGCCGACACCTTCGGCAGTGATCTGGTCCGCCGGAATGCCGTAGCTGTCAATCATCCAGCCCCGGACTGAGTCGGCGCGTTGTTTTGACAAGGCGATATTGCCCGCAAGCGCACCCGAGGCATCGGTATGGCCGACCAAAGCCACGCGTGTCGCAACATTGGCGCGAAGATAGGCGGCAAGTGCCTCCAGCGAGGCGTATTCCCCGGGGTCCAATTCACCGGCACCAGATGCAAAGATCAGGTCATCCAAAGCCACGGACCCTTGCTTTGCAAGACCTTCTCCCAGCGGGGACAAGTCGGAACTTGGCACAGGGTCTTGGGTAATGGGGGGAATTGGTGCAATCAGCGCCGTTGTGGCGGCCTTTGCGGCGCCAATTTCCGTCAGTTGCACAAATCCAAAGGTCGAGGACCGACTGACAATCAACGCAAGATGGTTTGGCCCCTCTTGCCCCATGCGCTTTGCAGCCAGATAGCGGTAGTCGCCAAGATCGACATGCATCGCAGGTTCCGCCGCAATGTCTGTGCCAAAGCGGAAATCAAAACCACCGCAGGCGAAGGTTTCGCATTCGAACAGGATGGTATAGCCAGCACTGGTCAATTGATCACGCAAGGGGGTCAGAATTTGCAGGGTGGTCAGGCCTTTAGCCGCCAATGACCAGGCCGTTTTCTGCAACGCCCCCTCGACAACGGTGGTTTGCATCGCACCATCTTTGAACGGCCCGATGGGCAGGCTGTAGCTGGATAAAGCCTCGACAACCATAAAGGTTTGGGTTGCCGGCGCAGGGAAATCCAGCATCAGGGTCTGGGCCGCAGCAGGCAAGGCCGCGCCGGCACAAAGGCCGTGCAACAAAAAGCGGATCAGCGTGGTTTTTCGCACCTCGATTGGCCTCTTTCCGGGCTTAAAGCTGTCGATAATGATACTGTCCCACAACCTGCATCCCAAAGGAAGCATAGAGCGCGCGGGCGGGGGCATTCGCCGTTGTCACCGCAAGGCCAAGGTCGGTGCCACCGTTATCCTGCGCCCATCTGGTGGCGGCTTGCAAGATATGGCGGGCCGATCCATTCCGGCGCATGGTGGGGGTTACTTCAAGGGCGTGCAGCATGGCGATAGGCCCGTTCATCGCGACAAAAGCCACCCCAGCGGCGCGATCAGAAGCGCGGGCGAGGATCGCGCATTTTGGCTCGGGCGCACGGTGCATCACATCAAGCCGCGCCGCATCTACGCCGCCTTCTGCCCACAGATCGGCGGCAATGCCCAGCGGCGGCCAATGCGGAAACGTGGTCATCGGCGGGGGCGGGATTGGCGGCACTTCGGCCAGTTTGACCGCATAGATCACGACCGGATCGACGATGGCATAGCCGCGCATCGCAAGGGCTGCATCAAGCGCCTCTTGCCCCGGACGCAATTGAAACAGCGGACGCATGCCTGTTGCCCGCATTGCCATTTCGGCCTCGGAAATGCTGTCCGGGTTAAATATCCCTTCAAGTGTCGCCGCCGAAACCCGCTTTCCGCCACCCTTGCCGTCGCGCAGCTGCCAAGGGCCAAGGGTCCGCACGGCAAACGGGGGCCAGGTCGCCTCCATTGCGTCGGCCATGGCAGCGGGGGTCATGGTGCGGGAAATAGCGCGGCCAAGCGCGCCATGGCGATATGGATTTGGATCGCATCGGTGCCACGGATCACCAGATTAGTGCCATGCACGCCATTTTGGGTGAACGGATAAGACCCCATCGAAAGCTCAGGAAAACCGGCGGCAAGTGCGGCAAAGGGAGCGGCGATATCGCCTTCGCCCCGGTTCACCCGCAGGGATTGGCTCAGCAGCGGCTTGCCCCCGGTTAGGGTTGGCAAAAGCGACGCCAGCATCGCCTGAAAGATATTCGGCACCCCAGCCATGACATGCACATTTTCAAGGCTAAAGCCCGGTGCCGTGGAAATCGGGTTGTCGATCAGCGTGGCCCCGGTTGGAATACGCGCCATGCGCTGGCGCGCGGCGTTAAATTCCAGCCCAGCACGGTCATAATGCGCTTGCAACAGCGCGCGGGCATCCTCGCGAATGGTGATTTCGGCCCCAAAGGCACGGGCAATGGCATCGGCGGTGATGTCATCATGCGTGGGGCCAATACCGCCCGATGTGAACAGATGATCATGGCTGGCGCGCAGGGCGTTGACGGCGGCGATGATGGAAGGTTCGTCATCCGACACCACGCGCACTTCGCTCAAAGTAATGCCGTGCTGGGTCAACTCCCCCGCCAAGTAAAACATGTTCGCATCGCGGGTTCGACCTGACAGAATCTCGTCTCCGATCACCAGCATTGCGGCGGTAGGGTTGGTCATGCGGTGCTCCTGCCTATGGTGGCACCAGCATAGGCGGCGGCACGGCAGGTTTCAAACCCCCTTCCGGTGACTTGGCCGTGATCTGGCCCGCGGGGACTGGCAAATTGTCGGCAAATTAATTATCTAAGGGGGCAGGATTGGCCGGAAGGACTGCGATTTGGACCACACGCGCGCGCGCATCACGAAAGACGGTATTCGCATATATGAGGATGCGGATTTTGCGGGCATGCGCGCAGCCGGGAAAATGGCGGCAGATATTCTGGATGGCGTGGCCGCTTTGGTGCAGCCCGGCGTGACCACCGCCGCGCTGGATGATTATATCCGGGCAGACGTAGAACGCCGTGGCGGCACATCTGCCACCATTGGCTACAAAGGTTACAGGCACGCGTCCTGCATTTCGGTCAACCATGTGGTCTGCCACGGCATTCCGGGGACCAAAGTGTTAGCCGACGGCGATATTGCCAATATCGACGTGACGGTGATTGTCGATGGCTGGTTTGGCGATACCAGCCGCATGTATGTGGCGGGCGATCTGCCACGCAAGGCCGGGCGGTTGATAGAGGTGACGCATGACGCGCTGATGTTGGGGATTGCGGCGGTGAAGCCCGGCAATACCTTTGGCGATATTGGCCACGCGATCCAAAGTTTTGTCGAGGCCAACCGCATGTCGGTGGTGCGCGATTTCTGCGGTCACGGGCTTGGCCGCGTGTTTCATGCACCGCCAAACGTGCTGCATTACGGCCGTGCCGGATCGGCGGCTGTGCTGGAAGAGGGCATGTTTTTCACCATCGAACCGATGGTCAATCTGGGGCGGCCCGAAACCAAAGTGCTGGCCGATGATTGGACAGCGGTCACACGCGACAAATCACTGTCTGCCCAGTTTGAACATTCGGTCGGTGTCACCGCCACGGGGTGCGAGATTTTCACGGGGTCGCCAGCAGGCCTATTCCACCCGACATGGGGCGCGAAAGGGTGACCAGTCTGCGCTGGGCGGTGCTGGTCATCGCCGTTGCTGCGGTGTTTTGGTCAGTCTGGCGGCTTGAAGGCGCACGGGCTGGGCTGGAAATTACTGCGCTGCCCGTTGGCACTACGCCCACAACAGTCACCCGCCTGCCGGGTGTCACATCCGCCCCGGTGGTGGTCATCGCGCACGGGTTTGCCGGATCACGGCCTTTGATGGAAAGCTTCACACTCACCCTTGCGCGGGCGGGCTACATTGTCGTCAGCTACGATCTGCTGGGCCATGGCCGCAACCCGGTGCCGATGTCGGGCGATGTATCGGTGGTCACCGGCACGACGCAGGTGTTGATGGATGAACTGGCCCGGGTGTCTGATGCCGCCTTGGCCTTGCCGGGGGCGGACGGGCGGCTTGCCCTGCTGGGCCATTCGATGGCGTCTGACATTGTGGTGCGCCAAGCGGTGGCCGATGCCCGGGTCGGTGCGGTGGTTGCGGTGTCGATGTTTTCGCTGGCCGTGACCAAGGATCAGCCCGGCAATTTGCTGGTGATCGCGGGCGAATGGGAATCCATGTTGGCTGCCGAGGCGGAAAAAGCGTTGCGGCTTGCTGATCCGGCGGCAAACTTTGGCCAAACCGTGGGTGACCCCGCGCAGGGTTTGGGCCGTCAAGCAGTTTTGGCCCCGAATGTCGAACATGTCAGCGTGCTGTATTCCCACACCGCGCTGGTCGCGGCGCGCGATTGGCTGAATAGCAGTTTCGGGCGGGATGGCACGGGCGAAGTGCCAGCGCGTGGTGGCTGGATAGCCCTGCTGCTGGTGTCGGTGGTGGCGTTGGGCTGGCCTTTGGCGGGCATTGCTCAAAGGTTTCGCGCCGAAGCGCCGCCTTTGCAATTGTCGGGGGGGCGGTTCTTGGCGGCAATTCTAATCCCCGCCGTTGCGACCCCACTCATCCTTTGGCCATTGGATATCCGCTTCCTGCCGGTGTTGGTGGCCGACTATCTGGCAGTGCATTTTGCGCTGTTCGGTCTGCTGGCCTTGGGTTTGGTGGCAGCGTTCGGTGGTTTGCGAAAGGGCGGAACATGGCCCGCCCTGATTTTGGCCGTGCCCATCGCCCTATTTGGCATAGTGATGTTTGGTACAGCACTTGACCGGTTTGTTGCGTCTTTTGTGCCTGTCGCGCTGCGGATACCTGTTGTGTTTGCCATGGCCGTAGGGGCCGTGCCCTTCATGCTGGCCGACGCGGTGCTAACCGAAGGCGGACGCGCGCCTTTGTGGCGGGTGATCACGGTACGCGGTCTGGCGCTGGCATCACTTGGCCTTGCCGTGGCGCTGGATTTTGAAGGGCTGTTTTTCCTGATCATCATCTTGCCGATCATTCTGTTGTTTTTCCTGCTGTTCGGCACGGTCAGCGGCTGGATTGGTCGCGCCACCTGGCGGCCAGCGGCAACGGGTGTGGGTTTGGGCCTGTTTCTGGCTTGGGCACTGGCGGTGACCTTCCCGATGTTCGCGGCCTGACGGCTACAGCCCCAAAAGGCCCGGCAAATCGGCCATTGCATGAAAAACGCGTGCCCCCGCTGCGGCAAGCCGTGCGCCGTCCCCATTCGCAGCATACCCGTAACATACAATCCCTGCCGCCAACGCCGCGCGTGCGCCTGTGGGGCTATCCTCCACCACCACACAGTCTGCGGGACTTGCGCCCAACGACCTTGCTGCATGCAGATACAGATCTGGCGCGGGTTTCGGCCGGCCCAAGGTTTGCCCGGAAAACATCCGCCCCTGAAAGCGTTGGATCAGGCCGGGATACTGCCCAAGCGTCACCTGCATTTTTCGGTCCGATCCGTTGGAACCGACCGCATAGGGAATGCCTCGCGCATCCAACCTGTCCAGCACATCAAGAATTCCGGGGATCAGCGGGATGCCTTGCGCCAGATGCGCATAAAGCACCTCGTAGAAATCATCGCGCCATTTGGGGGGCAGCTTTGCCCCCTGTGCCCGTGCTCGTGCCTCAACATCGGCCATGGTGCCGCCGATGAAATTTGTTTCCAGATCATGCAGGGAAACATGCAGGCCATGGCTGGCAAAGTTCTGTTGCAGCAAAACAAATGTCGGGCCTTCGCTATCCACGATCACGCCGTCACAATCAAAGATCACGGCACGCGGAGTCATCGCGGGCCCCGGATCAGGGTCACAATGGTATCGCCGTATCTGCGCTGGTCGATTTGGGTGAAAGCAGACGGCACGATCGGGGCTTTGCTTTCTTCCCACACCACCAACGCGCCGGGCGCAAGCCAATTGCCTGTACCGCAAGACGCAAGCGCCGCTTCGCCCAAACCCTTGCCATAGGGCGGATCAATGAACACCAGATCAAAGCTGGGCCCCCGATTTGGCGACAAACCGGTGGCATTGGCCGCCAGATAAACCGCTTCAACGCCCGCGCGCATCAGGTCAATATTGCGCTTGATCAGGGCGCGCGCCACGCGGCCGTCATCCACAAAAGTTGCGTGCGCCGCCCCGCGCGAGAGCGCCTCTAGCCCCAGCGCTCCGGTGCCCGCGAACAGATCAAGCACCCGCGCGCCCGAGACGGGATCACCCTGCTGTGCTGCCTTGCCGTTGATCAACAAGTTGAAAATCGCCTCGCGCACCCGGTCTGATGTGGGGCGCAAATGCGCGCCTGCATCACCATCCCCTACCGGGGCCAGATGCAACCCGCGCGCGCGCCCGCCAATGATGCGCATTATTTCAGCAAGGCTTTCAGCACCGTTTCCGGGTTGCGGATCGCCCCCGGATCAACCGTGCGGCCCATTTCCAGCAGGCGCTTGCCCACCATATAGGCGCGCGGATCGTTCATCGCATCAATCGCCAGCAGCTGATCACCGTTGAAATACCAGTACGACACCGCCTCACCCTCTGGCCCACGCGTAACGATGTGATCGAAGCCAGTGTTCAGCCCCGCGATTTGCAGTTTGCAGTCATACTGATCCGACCAGAACCAAGGCACCGGAACATAGTTTTTGTCCGCGCCCAGCATATTTTCCGCCACCAATTCCGCCTGATCAATGGCGTTCTGCACGGATTCAAGCCGCAACCGACCGCCCCGCCACGGGAAAGACGCGCAATCCCCAGCAGACCAGATCGACGGGTCAGACGTGCGGCCATGGGCATCGGTCTTGATGCCATTTTCAATCGTCAAACCCGCCAGTTCCGCCAGCGCGGTGGCGGGCAAAATACCGACCCCGGCAATGATAAAATCGGCGGGCAGTTCCCGGCCATCGGTCAGCCGGGCGGCCGTCACCCGGCCTTTGCCAAGCAGGCGGTCAAGCCCCACGCCTTCAAGAACTTTCACGCCATGCGACGCATGCAGCGCGCGAAAGTAGTCTGACGTTTCGGGTGCGGCCACACGCTGCAGAATCCGCGGTGCCATCTCAACCACCGTGACATCCAGCCCAAGTTTAGAGGCGACAGCCGCCGCCTCCAACCCGATATAGCCGCCCCCAATAATGACCACCCGGCGACCGGGCGTAAATTCGGCACGCATCGCATCGACATCGGCAAGGCTGCGCACCGTATAGATGCCGCCCAGATCGCCGCCAATCGCGGCTGGCAGTCGGCGGGGAACAGACCCGGTGGTCAAAGCCAGTTGATCATAGGAAAGGATTTCACCGCCAAGGGTCACGGTTTTTGCCGCAGGATCAAT
Organism: Pseudorhodobacter sp.; assembly: GCA_031413495.1. GTDB lineage: Bacteria > Pseudomonadota > Alphaproteobacteria > Rhodobacterales > Rhodobacteraceae > JACMNW01. Next base: position 28,559 of record JANOFE010000276.1, read on the forward strand.
ACCAGTGACGCGCGCGCCAAGGCGCAACGTGATGTCATTGGTCGCATAAAACTCAGATGACCGCAGATAAAGGCGGTCTTCGTCCATTTCGCCTATCAGGTAGGCTTTGGAAAGTGGCGGGCGCTGATAGGGTGGTGCCGCTTCTTCGCCAATCAACGTAATGGCACCCGTATGTCCGCCACTGCGCAATTTTGCCACCAACGCCGCCCCGGCTTGGCCCGCCCCGATCACAACAGTATGGCTCATGTTCCGTTCCCTCTGGTCGACCACCGCGGCGGACCCTATATCCCTGCCATAGTTAAACGCAACGCAAGAGGGATAGACTGATGACAATTTCTGTTGGTGGCACTTTGCCAGAAACCAATTTGGTGCATATGGGCAAAGATGGCCCGGAAATCGTATCACTGCACGCCAAGTTGAAGGGCCGCAAGGTTGTTGTCTTTGCTTTGCCAGGCGCCTTCACCGGGCCATGCAGCACAGCACATATCCCAAGCTTTATCCGCACAGCAGATGCGTTTCGCGCCAAGGGCGTTGCAGAGATCATGTGTATCTCGGTAAATGACCCCTTCGCACTGAAAGCATGGGGCGAGGCGACCGGGGCAACCGCCGCCGGTATCACGCATCTTGGCGATGCGGATGGATCGTTCACCAAGGGTCTTGGCATGGATTTCACCGCGCCGCATCTGGGGCTGATCGGTCGGTCCAACCGCTATGCATTGGTGATCGAGGATGGCGTGATCACCAAGGCCAACATTGATGAGCCGGGTGTCTGCAACATTTCTACAGGCGAGGCGTTGCTGGCCGAAATCTGATCGGTCAAACGGCGCGTTCAGGCAATCAGAAAGGTAAGCAGAAAATGCTATCAGAAGGCATGACTTTGCCCGACGTCGTGTTTCCCGTTATGGGGGCGGACGGCATGAAATCGGTATCGTTGTTGGATATCCTCAAAGCCCGCCGTGTGGTGATATTCGCGGTACCCGGCGCGTTCACGCCGACCTGTGATGCCGCCCATATGCCAAGTTTTGTGCGCACTGCCGATGCGTTGCGGCAAAAAGGGGTAGATGAAATCATCTGCCTTTCGGTGAACGATGCCCATGTGATGCGGGTTTGGGGCGAACAGTCGGGGGCAGCAAAGGCCGGGATCACCATGCTTGCCGACGCTGATGCTGCGTTCACCAAAGCCGTGGGGATGGATTATTTCTCACCCAAAAGTGGCATGCTGCACCGATCGCGCCGCTATGCGATGCTTGTTGAAAATGGCGTGGTCACCCGTTTGCACCTCGAGGCATCAACCGGCGTTTGCGATATTTCGGGCGGCGAGACGATGCTGGCAGAGATCTGACAACCTGAGGGGGCGTTCGCGCCCTCTCAGGTCTTGGCCTTGATCTGGCAAAGGCTTTCTGCGGGCAGCGAAAGATCCGTTTGCACTGTGGCATCACCCGCCAGAACGTCCATCCGCTTGGCAAGATCAATGTCCAACTGGCTTAGGCCGTGGCAATCATGGGTGCTTAAAGTTACGTCCACCACGTTGTAAACATTGGACCATTCCGGATGATGGTTCATCTTTTCTGCCACAAGCGCTGCGCGGGTCATAAAGCCCCAAGCCTCGGAAAAATTGCGAAACTTCCAGATTTTGCGCAACGCATCCCGGTTTGGCACAGCGCCCCATCCATTGGCCCCAAGGGCGGGCAAATGGGCGGTTCTGGCCGCATGGTCTAACAGGTCTGCCATTGTCTTTTCCTTTGTTCAGTCTTCTGAATGTACCCGCCGGAATGGGCCATAGGCAGTCAACACGTCTATTTCCTCTTGCACAGCGGTGGCTTCGGCCCGCAGATACTGTGCGACGGCCTTGGCAAAACCCGGATCAGCAATCCAATGCAGCGAATGAACCGGGGTCGGCAAATAGCCCCGCGCCAGTTTGTGTTCGCCCTGTGCGCCCGCCTCAACCCGGCCCAAACCATTCTCAATCGCCCAGTCGATGGCACGATAATAGCACAGTTCAAAGTGCAGGCAGGGGTGATCTTCGACGCAGCCCCAATAACGGCCAAACAGCGTATCGCGCCCAATGAAATTCAGCGCCCCCGCTATGGGTTTGCCGCCGCGCATCGCCAAGACCAGAAGCATGTCGTTACGCATGGTCGCGTGCAGCGCGTCAAATGCGGCGCGGGTCAAGTAGGGCGTTCCCCATTTGCGGGCCCCGGTATCTTGGTAAAACGCCCAGAACGCGTCCCAGTGCTGCGGCTCTATCTGATCGCCCGTTAGCGAAAGGATTTCGCCACCAAAAGCATTCGCCGTCTCGCGTTCCTTGCGGATGGTCTTGCGCTTGCGCGATGACAGATCGGCAAGAAAGGCGTCAAAGTCGGCGTAATCGCGGTTTTCCCAATGAAACTGTTGCGTTGTGCGGCGCATCAGGCCCAAGGCCTCGCCCGCGCGCGCCTCATCTTCCGTGCAAAAGGTGATGTGCAACGACGATATCTGGTTTTGTGCCGCCAGCTGCAACGCCCCTTGCAGCAGGGCCGCGCGGCCCGCTTCTGTATGGCCCGGTGCGGTCAGAAACCGCCGTCCGGTGGCGGGCGTGAACGGCACTGCCATTTGCAGTTTCGGGTAATAGCGCCCGCCTGCATTTTCATAAGCCTGCGCCCAGTTGTGATCAAAGATATACTCGCCTTGCGAATGGCCCTTTGCATAAAGCGGGGCAGCGCCGATGATTTGGCCATCCAACCGGGCCACCAGCGGTCTGGGTTGCCATCCGGTGCCGCGTCCGGTGGAACCTGATCGATCCAACGCCGCCAGAAACCGGTGCGTGGTGAACGGATCAATTGCGCGGCCATCCTGCGCCTCAGGGCACGCAACGGCATCCCATTCTGCCGCTGTGATATCCGTAACGCTGGAAAGGACGGAGACTTCGGTTTCTTGCATTGCGATCAGTCACCGCCGGGAATCAGAGAACTTGAATACACTCTCCCTGAAAATGGGGTACTTCTGGGCGGGGTCAAGCGGGCAGCGCAGCAGCATAGCCTTCAAACGTGATGTTATGCGCGATCTGGCGGGCTTTTGCCTCGGCCTCGGGCGACCGGATCGTCCAGCAAAGAACGCTGGCCCCCTGCGATTTCAGCTCTGCCACACGGGGGCGGCCAAGATCAGCCGCCTTATGCGAGATAAAACTGGAAAGCGTGCGACCGTAATCTGGTATGTCGCGCAACGCCGTGCAAACCGCTTCTGGAATCGGGGCGCTGTTTGCCGGATCATAATCCTCGGTCGTAATGCCGCGCGGAACAGCCGGGCTAAGCCGCGCCATTTCGGCCACGCAATGCGGGTTAAACGACATCACAGCAACCGGACCTTGGTAGTCGATTAATGCCTGTACCACCGCGCGCTCCAAACGGCCAGTGCCGGGCAGCATGGTGTCAAGATTATCCTTAATCTCGATCAACAGCGGCACTCGCCCCGCCACCAATTTTACCACGTCCGCAAGGGTTGGGATCGTCTCGTCACTGCCTGTTAATGTGATTTTTGTCAGCTCGGCGGCGGTAAGCACATTGACGGGGCCGGTCATGGCGGTCAGGCGTTCCAGACTATCATCATGGAATACCATCGCCTGACCGTCCGCTGATACCTGCACGTCCAGCTCAATACCGTATCCCGCCGCGATTGCCGCACGGAACGCGGCAGCTGAATTTTCCGGGCGGCGCATTGCCTTGTTGTGATAGCCCCGATGGGCCAGCGGCTTTGTCAGGAAAACATCAGGAAGCGGAACACGGGCCATCACCTGATCTCAAATATGCCTTCGATTTCAACAGCCACACCCAAAGGCAGGCTGGCCGCAGACACCGCAGATCGGGCATGACGCCCGGCGTCGCCCAGAACGGCCACAAGGAAATCTGACGCGCCATTGATGACCTTTGGCTGATCGGTGAAATCGGCGGTGGAATTTACAAACCCGGTCAGTTTAACCGCACGCACAAGGCGCGAAAGATCGCCACCGCAGGCCTTTTTCACTTGGGCAAGCAGGCTGATGGCACAGCGCTTGGCGGCCTCGGCCCCGGTTGGAATATCCATATCCGCCCCAAGCCGACCCTTGATCAACCCATCCGCAGTCTGGCTGATCTGACCCGATACATAAACCGTCGTGCCAACCACCACATAGGGTACGTAATTGGCGGCAGGGGCGGGCGCATCGGGCAACGTGACGCCCAGTTCGGCAAGGCGGGATTCGATATCTGACATAGCATCCTCCGGATTTTGGCGAACGCTATCCGCCGCGGCGCGGGGCGGCAAGACCAGCCTTAGCTTTCCCGAAACGCTCGCGCGAAATAATCGGTAAAGGGTTTCAGCAGATAGGCCAGCGGTGTGCGGGCTTCGGTCTGGATAAACGCCTCGACCGGCATCCCCGGAAGCAGTGTCTGGCCCTTCAGTTTGTCAATCTCGCCCGGATCAAGCACAATTTCGGCACGGTAATAGGGCGCTTGGCTGCGTTGGTCGATCAATGCATCGGCTGAAACAACCGCAACATGGCCGGTCAATTCCGGCGTGTCATTGCTGGAAAATGCCGAAAACACCAGCTTCACCGATTGGCCGACAAAAACCTGGTCCACATGGATAGGCATAACCTGGGCCGCAATCACCAACGGGCGGTCTTGCGGGATCAGGTACAATACAGGGTCGGCGGGCCGTAAAACCGAACGCGGCGTTGTGACAGTCAGGCCAAGAACAATGCCTGATACCGGCGCGCGCACTTCCAGACGGGCAATGCGTTCGGCCAAGGCTCGCCTGCGCTCAGACAATTCCAATTCCTGCGCGCCGCTGTCCCGCAATTGGGCGTTCGCCTCTTCCCGCAGGTCCGAGGCAAGCCGCAGCACTTCGATCTCTGTTTCGGTGATGCGGCCCTCGGCTTGCGCGCGTGTTGCGTTCAACTCGCCCACTTGGCCGCGCAAGCTTGCCACTTCGCGCTGCAGCCCTAACACACGGCTGGCTTGGGTCAGCCCCCGTTCCAACAGGCCCTGCTGATCGGTAAGTTCCTGTTGAAGCAGCGTAAGCTGGGTCGCAAGTGCTACATTCTGGGCATCAAACCCGACGATTTGCTGTTCGATCTGATCGCGGCGTTTGCCAAGTTGTTCGGTCTGGCTGGCAAGGCTTTCGCGGCGCGCCTCGAATAACCGTCGTTGGCCTTCGATCTTTTCAAAGACTTCGGGACGCTGGCTGGCCACATCCAGCAGATCTTTTGCAAAAGTAATCTCTGCTGCATTGTCGCGCTCTGCCTCAAGCCGCGCCCGTCGCGCCAACGCTTCAAAGAACTGCCCTTCGACAATTGCCAATTCGGACTGAATCATCGCACCATCAAGGGTCAGGATCAAATCACCAGCGGCAACAGTATCGCCCTCAACCACATTGATCGTGGCCACAACGCCCCCATCAGGGTGCTGCACGACTTGTCGGTTTTGTTCTACCTCAATCTGCCCCGAGGTGACAATCGCGCCGGAAATAGTTGTCAGCACGCTCCAGGTTCCAAAACCAGCGACAAGCGCCACAAGCGTCAGCAACCCATAAGTCACCGGGCGGCGGGTGGACCATGCCTTTGCAGCTTTTGTCATGACACGCCCCCCTGTGCGGTGGTTTTGGCAATTTCGGCGTGATTTTTGACCATCTCGCGCAGCACTTGGTCGCGCGGGCCAAAGGCGCGGCGCGCACCATCTTCCAACACCATCAGCAGATCGCATTCCTGAATGGCGGCCGGCCTGTGCGCCATGATCAGAACGGCGCGGTTATCCGCCTTCATTTCGCGGATCGCAAGGTTCAGCGCCACCGAGCCATCATTATCAAGGTTGGAATTCGGCTCATCCAGCACAAGGATCACCGGGTCACCATAAAGCGCGCGGGCAAGGCCGATGCGCTGCACCTGGCCGCCGGACAGCCGGCCACCCAAAGTAGATACGCGGGTATCATAGCCATCTGGCAACTTGACGATCATATCATGTGCCGCGGCTTTTTTGGCCGCCGCCACCACCTTTAGCCCATCAGGGGCCTCTTGCAGGCGAGCGATGTTTTGCGCGATGGTGCCATCAAACAGGGTAATGCGCTGCGGCAGATAGCCAAAATAGCTGCCCAGAACATCGGGATCATACTGGTCCAACGTCGCCCCATCCAGCCGCACTTTACCGCCTGCGGGCCGCCACACGCCAATCAACGCGCGCGCCAGCGATGATTTCCCAGACCCCGACGGCCCGATGATGCCCATCGCCTGCCCCGGCTCCAGCCGGAAATTGACAGATCGCAGCACGGGCTGGCTTTCCCCGGGCGGCACGACGCTTAGATTTTGCGCCTCCAGTATCGCACGCGGACGTGGCAGGGCGGTCCGCGGCGGATCAACAGGCGTGCGTGACAGCAGGTCAGCAAGCCGCGCATGCCCCTCGCGCGCGCGGCTGACAACGGGCCAACTGCCGACCGATTGCTCAATAGGCGCCAAAGCGCGGCCCATCAGGATAGAGCCCGCAATCATCGCACCAGAACTAAGTTCACCGCGCAGCACCAGCAACGCCCCAAGCCCCAACATGGCTGATTGTAAAAACATGCGAAAAACTTTGGAGATAGAGCCAAACACACCCGTCACATCTGCGGCTTCAATGCCCTGCCCCAGCGCCAGACCGCGCGCCTTTTGCCAGCGGTCAAAGCCTGCCCCGGCCATGCCAAGGGCCTGCACCGCCTCCGCCTCGGATTTCAGGTTCTCGGCAAGACGTTCGGCCTGCATTCCTGCTGCATTGGCACGGATCAGCGGGCTTTCCGAATTGCGTTGATTAAGCAACGCCACCACAACCAGGATCACCCCGCCCGCAACAGCAAGCCAGCCCAACCAGGGATGAAAGATAAAGATCGCCGCAATGAAAAACGGAGTCCAGGGAATATCAAACAGCGCAAGCAACACCGGCGAGGCCCATAACCTTTGCACCGCTTCAAGATCGCGCTGGGCGGCAAGGGCGGCCGGGTCGCTGGGGGTAACCGTCAGTCGGTAAACCGCCGCCGAAAACACCCGCCGATCCAGATTATCCTGCAGCCGCGCCCCGATGCGCGCCATAATGCGGGCGCGGGCGTGATCAAGAATGCCCATCGCCAGAAACAAAAAGGCCACCAAAACCGAAAGCGCCAAAAGCGTTTCGACCGACCTGCTGCCCAAAACACGGTCATAGACCTGCAACATGTAAAGCGGGGCGGCCAGCATCAACAAGTTCACAAACACACTGAACACAAACACTGCGACAAGTGCCAACCGCGATTCCCGCCGTGCGGCGCGCAGTTCTGCCAAACCCTTAATCGGTTTCATTCAATACGTTCCTGTCTTTTCCGGTTCTTTCGCCACGCCCTTAGGCATTCGACGGAAAACAACCAGCTTTGCCTGATTTCCCACGCTTGAATGTTGTCTTCGCACCTCAGGCGTCCTATGCCTTGTTATCCTGCGTAACAGCTAAATTTGTGGCTTCTTATGGGCGGAAACCTAGGAAGATGATCATAACTTATCCATTGCTTTCTTATATTCGCGCAAAGAATTGCTGCAGGCGGGCACTGTTGGCCACAGTTGTGACTGCAACCGTCTCTGGTTGTGCGTCAAATGACGCGCCGCAGGGCTTCACCGACCCGAATGAAACGGCAAATCGCGAAATCCACGCGTTCAATCGCGGGTTGGATCGGGTCTTGGTGCGGCCAGCAGCTGGGGCTTACGGGTCTGTGCTGCCAGAACCTGTCAAACGCGGTGTGGCGAACTTTGCCAGCAATCTTGATGCGCCCGGCGATGTTGCCAACAATATTCTTCAAGGGCGGCTCGGCGATGCTGGCCAGAACACCTTGCGCTTTGCGGTCAATACCATTGTCGGTATCGGCGGCCTGTTCGATGCAGCTAAGGCCATTGGCCTGCCCGGCAAGCCCACAGATTTTGGCGAAACCCTGCATGTCTGGGGCGCATCCGAAGGCAATTATGTCGAACTGCCGTTTGTCGGCCCCTCGACTGAACGTGATTTGGTCGGCCTCATCGCGGATGTGGTGCTGAACCCCGTCCGTTTGGCCCTGCCACAGCCGGAGGCGAGTTATGCGACCCTGGCGAAAGTCGCCTCAAAACTTGGCGATCGCGATCGCTATTCCGAAACCGTAGACTCGATCCTATATGAATCAGCAGACAGCTATGCGCAGGCACGGCTGCTCTACCTGCAGAACCGGCGTTTCGCGTTGGGGCAGACTGCCGGTGATGATAGTTTCGTTGATCCCTATGAGGACCCCTATGCAGAGTAAACTCATACTCACCCGCCGTGGTTTCGGCGCAGGCTTTGCCGCCGGTGCTGTGACACTGGCCATGCCGCGCGTGGCGCTGGCCCTGACGGTCGATGATGCCCGCACGCTGGTGGGCCGCACAATTGACGGTGTGAATTCAATCATCAATTCTGGAAAATCAGAATCCGCCATGCTGGGCGACTTTGAAAAACTATTCGCGCGCTACGCCGATGTGCCCGTGATCGCGCGGTCTGCTTTGGGCGTGGCCGCAAAATCAGCCAGCAAAGCGCAACTGTCGGCGTTCACCAAAGCCTTCCAAGGCTACATCAGCCGCAAATATGGGCGTCGCTTCCGCGAGTTTATTGGTGGGCGCATCGAAGTGACGGGGGCAAAGCCGCTGAAAAGCTATTTTGAGGTGGTGTCAGTGGCCTACCTGCAGGGCGAAGCCCCGTTTGATCTTCGTTGGCATGTATCTGACAAATCCGGCAAGGATCTGTTCTTCAACATCATCATCGAAGGCGTCAATATGCTGGCCTCCGAACGTGCCGAAATTGGCGCCCTGTTGGACAAACGCAAAGGCAATCTGGATCAATTGATTGCGGACCTGAAGTCGCTTTAGCGGCGCAGCCTTTAACGTGAACCGCGCAGCCCCGGACCTGATCCGGGGGGTCGTCATGTTAGGCCGTCAGTTATCCCCAATCCCCAGCAGATTGCGCAATACCCGCTCCACCGGATCAATATCATCCTGCGGTGCGGGCACCCGTTCAATCAGCACATCACCTGGCGAAATCTGGTCCTGAAACTCTGGCTGGAACTCCGCCCCCGGCGGCAATTTGGGTTCCGGCACATCCATCGGCAGCGGCGTGGCAGGCAGCCCTTCATGCACCCGCAACATCACCTCTTGCCAAATCTCGGCTGGTAACCCGCCACCCGTCACGCCCGTCAGCGGTGTGTTGTCATCATAGCCCATCCAGACGCCCGCCACATAATCGGCGGTAAATCCGATGAACCATGCATCCCGCCCTGCCGTGGTGGTGCCGGTTTTGCCAGCGGCCTCACGGTCGGGCAGGCGGGCCCGGGTGCCGGTGCCGCTATCAACCACCTGCGCCATCATATAGGTCAGATAGCGCGCCGATTGTTCTGCGATCACCCGCTCACCAATACCGCCACTGGCCCCCATCAGCGATTCGTCGTCGCCCTTTACCCGCAAGTCCAGCACCCCATAAGGCGTCACCGAAGACCCACCGTTCAAAATCCCCGCATAGGCCCCGGTCATCTCGATCAGCGTCGATTCGGATGCGCCAAGCGCCAAGGCTGGCCCAGCGGCCAGATCGCTTTGAATGCCAAAATCATTGGCCACCTGCCGCACCACATCGCGCCCGACCGCTTCGGATATGCGCACGGCAGGGATATTGCGGCTTTCTTTCAAGGCTTGGGAAATGGTGATCATCCCCTTGAATTCACGATCATAATTATCCGGCGACCAAGGGCCTGAACCCGGAATATCAATCGTCAGTGGCGTGTCTTCGACGTAATCCGCAGGCGTGTATCCCAAATCCATTGCGGCGGCATAGACAAACGGCTTGAACGCCGATCCGGTTTGCCGTCTGGCTTGCGTCGCGCGGTTGAACGAACCTGCAACCTCGGTCTGCCGCCCGCCAACCATAGCGCGCACCGCGCCATCTGCTGACATTACTACAATCGCGGCCTGTGCTGTGGACCCGGGTTTCACCTTGGTCTCAAAGATAAAGGCCAACGCATCTTCGGCCGCTTTTTGCAGCTTCGGGTCCAATGTGGATTTGATAACAACATCTTCGGTGGTTTCTGATGTCAGAAATGCCGGGGCCGAATCCATCACCCAATCGGCAAAAAACCCGCCAGATTTAGTTTCTGCCGCCTCAGACAGCCGTGCAGGGTTGGCATGGGCATTGTCAGCTTCCGCTTTCGTCAAATACCCCTGTTCCCGCATCAGGCCGACAATGACCGCACCGCGATCCTGCGCGCGCTGCAAATTGTTGGTCGGCGCATAGCGTGACGGTGCCTTTAACAACCCTGCCAGCATCGCGGCCTCTGCCGGTTCAACCGCGTTCGCAGATTTCCCGAAATACCGCTGTGCCGCCGCTTCAAACCCCCGCGCACCGGCCCCCAAATAGGCGCGGTTGAAATAGATCGTCAGAATTTCTTCCTTCGAATATTTGACCTCCATCGCCATGGCAAAGGGAATTTCCTTGACCTTCCGCCAAACACCGCCCTGCCGGCAATCCGCCTCATAGTCTGCTTCCGATTTCCACGCTGTCGGGTCATAGGCCGTACCCAGACACAAAAGCTTGGCCACCTGTTGTGTAATGGTTGATCCGCCATTGCCACTTAGCGGCCCGCGCCCTTCGGACAGGTTGATGCGCACGGCTGATGCAATGCCACGCGGGCTGATGCCGAAATGGCGGAAAAACCGTTTGTCCTCGGTCGCGACCACCGCATTCAACAGATAGGGCGATACCGTCTCTGCCGTAATCTGCCCGCCAAAGGTTTCGCCCCGCCAGGCAAAAACCTTGTCGTTGCGGTCCAACATGGTGACTGATCCGCGCGCGCGCGCATCCAGAAGGTCGGCCACCGGTGGAAGCTGCACATAAAGATAAAGCACCGCGCCACCAAGGATCATCGCAGAGATGACGCCAACCCGCCAACCGATGCCCCATAAGATGCGCCAGATCAGCCGCACAAATCCCACCAGAAGCGCCATGATCGGATTGCGCCTTGGCCTTTTGGGGCTGCTGCGTCTGGCGGTGTTTGCTGGCCTGCGTGTGCCGCCACCACCGCCCTGCGCACCCGTGCGCGGCGTCGCATAACGTCGGTCGGCCTTCAATGGCCCCTGTCCCTTACCCATACCACTCATGCCCGATCTGCCGTTCTGCCGCGCGACTTCTTTTGCCGCACCTTACCCTGACACATAAGGAATGTGGAGCGGTCGTGATCATGATTCGTGTTTCGATAGCGCCTAAAAAATAATCAAATTAACTTGAAAGTGCAAAATTTGTGCGTTTTGGTGCCTAACTAGGCAAGTTTACGCCTTGGTTTTCTTGTGCTGCACCTGCGAAGGCCGCTTCCTGTCTGCGGGGCTGCCAGACACCCCGACCAAAAGAAGGGGAGCGATGTGAAACTCATCATAGCAGCAATTAAACCGTTCAAGCTGGAGGAGGTCCGCGAAGCGCTGACCGCCATCGGCGTGCGCGGCATGATGGTGACCGAGATCAAGGGCTTTGGTTCCCAATCCGGCCATACCGAAATTTACCGCGGTGCCGAATATGCCGTGAACTTCGTGCCAAAGGTCCGGTTGGAAATTGTGGTGGCCGATGCCTTGGCCGATCAGGTGGTCGAAACGATCGGCAAAACCGCCAAGACCGGGAAAATCGGCGATGGCAAGGTATTCGTGCTGGATGTGCAACAAGCTTTGCGCGTGCGAACCGGCGAAACAGATGACGAAGCGTTGTGAAGCGCGCGGGTAAGGGGACAATGAACCAATGAAGACGATGATGAAATTTACCGGCTTGGCCACGCTTGCAGCGTCTGCCGCAGCCAGCGTCCCCGCTTGGGCGCAAGAGGCCACAGGGCCGATTCAGAACCCGTCCGTCGAACAGATGGCGACGATGGTCAACAAAGGCGACACCACTTGGATGCTGGTGTCGTCTGTCTTGGTCTTGATGATGGCAATTCCGGCACTGGCACTGTTTTACGGCGGTCTGGTGCGCACAAAGAACATGCTCAGCCTGCTGATGCAGGTCTTCATGATCGTGTCGATCTGCGCGATCATGTGGGTTCTCGTTGGGTACAGCCTCGCCTTTACGCCCGGTTCGCCGTTTATTGGTGGTCTGTCGAAAGCACTGCTTGCGGGCGTCACCACCGGCACTTTTGCCGCGACATTCTCAAACAACGTCTACATCCCGGAATACACTTTCGTCATCTTCCAGATGACTTTTGCCTGCATCACCCCGGCCCTGTTCATTGGGGCGTTTGCAGAGCGGGTTAAATTCTGGCCGTTGATGCTGTTCGTCATCGGCTGGTCGCTGTTTGCCTATTACCCGATTGCGCATATGGTTTGGTTCTGGGCCGGACCAGATTTTCTGGTCGATTTCCCGGCAGACATGGGTTTCCTGTGGGCAATGGGTGCGCTCGATTTTGCTGGCGGTACGGTCGTGCACATCAATGCGGGCATCGCAGGTCTGGTTGGCTGTCTGGTGATCGGTCCGCGTATCGGCCACAACAAGGAACCGATGCCACCGCATAGCCTGACACTGACGATGGTTGGGGCTGCACTGCTGTGGGTGGGTTGGTTCGGGTTCAACGCCGGGTCTAACCTCGAATCAAACGGCATTACCGCGCTGGCCTTCCTGAACACCTTTGTCGCCACTGCAGCAGCCACAGTGGCCTGGTGCCTTGTCGAACAGGTGCGCCATGGCCGCTGTTCGCTGCTGGGCGCGGTCACCGGTGCTGTTGCAGGTCTGGTCGCCATCACACCGGCCTGCGGCTTTGCCTCGCCGGGCGGTGCGCTTGTGCTTGGTCTGGTCGTCTCACCGGTCTGCTACATCTTCGTGTCCTCGGTGAAGAAGTCGTTTGGCTATGATGACAGCCTTGATGTCTTCGGCGTTCACTGTATTGGCGGCATCATCGGTGCCATCGGCACCGGTATCCTTGCTGATCCATCGTTGGGCGGTCAGGGCTGGTTTGACTACACCGTGTTCCCGGCAGTTGCAGGGACTTATGACATGGCAGGTCAGGTCATCACCCAGTTCAAGGCAGTCGGGCTGACGCTTGTCTGGTCAGGGTTGGTATCGTTCGTGCTGTTCTATGTGATCAAACTGGTCTTCGGCTTGCGGTCTACCCCTGACGATGAACGTCAGGGTCTGGACCAAACCTCGCACGGCGAAAGCGCATACAACATGTAAACAAATGGCGTGGCGGGGTTTACCCCCGCCATATCGTCCTGAACGGCCTGCGTGTTCTGTCACGCAGGCCGTTTTCCATTTTCACATGCGGATTTTTCGAAAAATCCGGCCCGGAAAATACGAATTTTCCGCCGCCTTACCCCGCCACCAACGCAATCGCCGCTGCCAATATCGGCACCGTGCGCGCGTTCAATCCGGCTATGTTGATGCGGCTGTCGCCCACCATGTAAATGCCGTGATCCACCCGCAGTGTCTGCACCTGATCTGGCGAAAGCCCCAGCCGTGAAAACATGCCGCGATGCTGGCCCACAAAATCAAACCGGTCCGAATTGGTCGCCATCCGCAGCGCATCGGCAAGCGTTTGCCGCAGCCCCAGCATGGATAAGCGCACCTCCTCCAGCTCCGCCTTCCAATCGGCGGTCAGCGTGGCGTCTTCCAGGATCATCGTCACCAACCGCGCACCGTGATCAGGCGGAAAGCTGAAATTCTGCCGGTTCAGATAGGCAAGGTTCCCCTGCACCACTGCCCTTTGCCCCGCATCCGACAGCGCAATCAGAATCCCCGTCCGTTCCCGGTAAATCCCGAAATTCTTCGAACAGGACGCAGCAATCAACACCTGCGGAAACCGCGCCGCAATCATCCGCGTCGCGGCCGCATCTTCCTGCAACCCATCGCCAAAACCCTGATAGGCCAAGTCGATGAACGGAATAGCGCCTAGCGCCTCCACCACATCCGCCACCTGCGCCCATTCGGCGGCGGTCAGATTGGCCCCGGTCGGGTTGTGGCAGCAACCATGCAGCAATACCACATCGCCGGGTGCCACCCGGCCCAGATCGTCCAGCAGCCCGGCAAAATCAACGCCCCGGGTTTCGGCATCAAAATACCGATACTCGGCCATTTTCATCCCCAGATAGCGGATGATCGACGGATGGTTCGGCCATGTCGGGTTTGACAACCAAACCGTGGCATCCGGGCTGGCCATCTTGATCAATTCCAGCGCCTGCCGGATGGCTCCGGTGCCGCCCGGCGTGGCAACGGATGCCACCCGGTCTGTCGGCACCGCATTGCCAAGGATCATCCTTGACGCCGCCTGATTGAACGCAGGTTCCCCCGCAAGCCCGGTATAGGTCTTGGTGACCTCGGTTTCCCAAAGCTGCTTTTCAGCCGATTTCACCGCCCGCATCACCGGCGTCAGCCCGGTTGCATCCTTGTAAACCCCGACGCCAAGATCAATCTTGGTACTGCGTGGATCATCCTTATACATCTGGATCAGTTGTAAAATCTGGTCCTGCACCTGCGGCTTTAGCGCGTCAAACATCATCACCCCTTGGCAACCTGCAGATCGTCATACATGCCCCATTCCACCCATGACCCATCATAAAGCGCATGGTTGCGGTGCCCGATGCGTTCCAACGCCAGACTAAGCACTGCCGCGGTAACGCCCGACCCGCACGATGTGATGGCGGGCTTGGCCAGATCAACGCCCGCGCCCCGAAACACGATCCCAAGATCGGCGGGCGATTTCATCGTGCCATCCGCCTGCAACAGCGTGGCAAAGGGCACGTTCTTTGCCCCCGGAATGTGCCCCGCCCGCAAACCGGGCCGCGCTTCGGCCACTTCGCCCCTGAACCGGGGGGCCGACCGCGCATCAATGATCTCTGCCTCACCCAGTTTGGATGCATGCGCCACCTGCGTCACGTCCTTTACCAGCCCCGCCTGCCGCTGCACGGTCATGTGCCGGTCGCGCAGCACGGGCGGCATGTCTTCCACTTCGCGACCCTCGGCCTGCCATTTGGGAAAGCCACCGTCCAGCACAGCCACATCAACCTTGCCCATTAGGCGGAATGTCCACCAAACGCGGGCAGCAGAAAACAGGCCAGAGCCATCGTAAATCACCACCTGATGGCCATCACCCACCCCCATCGCCCGCATCCGGCTGATGAATTTTTCCGGCGGCGGTGCCATGTGCGGCAGCGCCGACCTTTGATCTGAAATCTCGTCTATATCGAAAAACCGCGCCCCCGGAATATGCCCTGCCGCATATTCCGCCCGCGCATCGCGGCCTGCATCCGGCAAATACCAAGATGCATCCAGAATGCGCAGATCAGGGTCTGCAATATGGGCTGCCAACCAATCGGTGGAAACCAGCGTCTTTGGATCATCCATGGGTGAGGGGGTCATTTTTTGCTCCATGCGGCGACCCAACCGAATTAGTCGGACGCAGGCTTTGACGCAAGGACGCAGTAGCAGGTCCGGGCGGAACTTGGTCCGCCCGGACCGGATCGATTACTTCGCCATCATGCCTTTCAGCGCGCCGACGATAGCCAAAAGCACACCCCCGCCAACGCCACCCGAGACAATAGTTTGGATGATCGAGCCGATGTCCATTCCGCCTGCTGCCGCCGCAGGATCAACGGGTGCACCCATCATCCCAAGAATATAGGTGCCAAGACCGCCGCCAAGAAGGCCGACAATCGAGTTACCAAGTGTGCCAAGGCTGAAGTTTTTCATAATTGCGCCTGCGCCGTTACCGCCCAGTGCGCCTGCAATCAGACTGATGATCAGTTCCATGATACTCGTATTCCTTCCCTAACTCTGTTCCGGTTCCCGTCGGGATACCCCGATCTGTCCG
>JANOFE010000277.1:0-17391 GCA_031413495.1 Pseudorhodobacter sp.
CCGCTTTATGCACGCCCCGGAACTGACCCGGATGGGGGCAAAGATTGAGGTGCATGGCGGTACGGCCACGGTGACCGGGGTTGAAAAACTGCGTGGCGCGCCGGTGATGGCCACAGATTTGCGCGCCTCGGTCAGCCTTATTCTGGCGGGCCTTGCGGCGGAAGGTGAAACCGTTGTCAGCCGCGTCTATCACCTTGATCGCGGCTATGAACGGGTCGAGGAAAAGCTGCAAGCCTGCGGCGCGCAGATTGAACGGATCAGGGCGTAGACGATGGCAGACGCGCGGTTCGAAGATGGCGCAACCCGCCCCCTCAATCTTGTCGCCCGCGACGAAGATGATCTGGCGGTGATTTCGGCCCTTGTGCAGGATGCTGTACTCACGTCGGGTGATATCCGCTACACCAAATCCAAACGCCGCTTTGCTCTGCTGATCAATCGCTTCCGCTGGGAAGACGGCGCTAGCCGCAGCCCCGAGCGCGCGCGCTGCCTGCTGGTGTTTGACGATGTAACCATTGTGCAGGGGCAGGGAGTGGACCGCAAAGACCCCGATCTTGTGCTGTCGTTGCTGGCGCTTGGCTTTGCACCGGGGGCCGATGGCACCGGGGTGGTGACACTGACCTTTGCCGGGGACGGAGCCTTGGCTTTGAACGTGGAGGCATTGGAAGTCTCGTTGAAAGATGTGACGCGGCCGTATCTTGCACCGTCACGGTTGACACCGACGCATCCCGAATAGGGCGCAGCGCCGTCAATAGGCAGGGCCGACTGCTCTCCCGCGCGGGCAGACAGCCGTCGCATGCCCGGCCCCTTGAGGATATTTTGTCAAAATGAAATTGCTGCGTCATGCAGCGCGCTTGAGGCAAGGCCCTTCGCAAGGTAAGGAAGTTGGTGTTCGATGGAGTGCCTTTTACCATGCCAGCTTTTCTATCCACCGCTGACGCCAGCTTTGAGGCGGATTTCGCAACCCTTCTAGGGCTAAAGCGCGAAGATGCGCCCGATGTGGATGCTGTGGTGGCAGGCATCATTGCCGATGTGCGGGGCAGGGGCGACGCCGCGGTGCTGGACCTGACCGCGCGGTTCGACAGGCTGGATTTGACGCCCGCAACCATGGCGTTTTCGCCCGCCGAAATTGCCGCAGAATGTACCAAAGTCTCGCCCGATGATCGCGCCGCCCTTGAACTGGCAGCAAGCCGCATTCGCGCCTATCATCTGCGCCAGATGCCAACGGATGATCAATGGCAAGACGCCGCCGGGGCCACCTTGGGTTGGCGCTGGGGGCCGGTTTCCAGTGCTGGCCTTTATGTGCCGGGCGGCCTTGCGTCTTATCCTTCGTCCGTGTTGATGAACGCGGTCCCCGCGCGGGTGGCGGGGGTGGAACGCCTTGTGATCTGCTGCCCCACACCGGACGGCGTGGTGAACCCTCTGGTTCTGTTGGCCGCAACGCTTGCTGGCGTGACCGAAATTTACCGCATCGGCGGCGCACAGGCCATCGCCGCATTGGCTTACGGCACCGAAACCATAACCGCCGTCGATAAAATCACCGGCCCCGGCAATGCTTTCGTTGCCGCCGCCAAGCGCCGGGTCTTTGGCCGTGTCGGCATTGATATGATCGCAGGCCCATCGGAAATTCTGGTGATCGCCGACCGCGACAATGACCCCGACTGGATTGCCCTTGATCTGTTGTCCCAAGCCGAACACGACGAAAGCGCGCAATCCATCTTGATCACCGACGATGCCGCCTTTGGCCAGGCCGTCGCCCAAGCCGTGGACAAACGCCTGCAAACCCTGCAACGCCGCGCCATCGCGGGGCCAAGCTGGGCCAACAACGGTGCTGTCATCACGGTGCGCGATCTGGACGAAGCCGCCGAATTGTCCAACCGCATCGCGCCTGAACATCTTGAACTCTGCGTCGCTAACCCCGAGGCCCTCGCCGCCAAAACCATCCATGCAGGTGCCATCTTCCTTGGCGCCTACACCCCAGAAGCCATCGGCGATTACGTCGGTGGTCCGAACCATGTGCTGCCCACAGCACGCTCCGCGCGGTTTTCAAGCGGGTTGTCGGTGATGGATTTTCTGAAACGCACCACCATTGCGAAAATGACCCCCGGCGCGCTGGCGGCGGTCGGCCCCTCTGCCGAACGCCTCGCGCGGTCCGAAAGCCTTGAGGCGCACGCCCTATCCGTGCAAGCGCGGCTTGACCGCCTGAACCGTTGACAGCCCGCAACGCAGACACCATCCTTCGGCGACTGTCCTGAAGGGGATTGGCACATGACACTTCTGAAAGACCTACAAGCGATCAGCGATGCTTACGTTGCCGCTTATCGCGCGGGCGACACGGCGGGCTGTGCAGCTGTTTTCACTGAAGACGGCATCCTCTATTCCGCCTTTGCACCGCCTGCCATCGGGCGTGCTGCCATCGCCACCCTGCACAAGGAATGGACGGTCGGTAGCGCAGGCAAAACGCTGACAGTGGTTGATGCCAACGGATCAGGCGACATCGCCTTCGCGCGCGCCAATTTCGCCGAAGAGCATCAGACGTCCGAAGGCCACGCGCTTTGGGCCTGCATCCGCGTGCCCGGCGGCCCGTGGCGCATCAGGTTTTGCAGCCTCACCGCCGCGTAAGCCCTTGCCAGACCGCACAGCTTTGGGCATCACGGCTGGAACCGTCCCGAAAGCCCCGCCATGAACCGCATCTGCCACATCGAAATAGACGAACGCGGTCTTGCCGCCGCCACCGCCGAGATTGAACAAGAACGCAAAGTCGCGATCTTTGATCTTCTGGAGGAAAACTCCTTCGCCATGCCCGCACGCGAAGGCCACATCATTCCCGACGGCCCCTACCGGCTTGCTTTGGCCATCCGCGAAGGCCGCCTTGTCTTTGATATCGCCACCTCAACCACCGAAAAAGTCGGCGCGTTTCACTTGTCGCTCGGCCCCTTCCGGCAAGTCGTCAAAGACTATTTCCAAATCTGCGAGTCGTATTTCGAGGCCGTCAAACGCCTACCCCCGTCTCAGATCGAGGCGATAGACATGGCCCGCCGCGGCATCCACAACGAAGGTGCCCGCGTGCTACAAGAACGCCTGAGTGGCAAGGCCGAGGTTGACATCGACACCGCGCGCCGCCTGTTCACCCTGATTTGCGTTCTGCACTGGGGCTGACATTTGGCAGATAACTTCCCCCAATCCGTTCTGTTCTGCTGCGATCACAACGCCGTCCGCTCGCCCATGGCCGAAGGCCTGATGAAACAAATGTACGGCCAGCGCGCCTATGTGCAATCGGCGGGCGTTAAGAACGATATGGAAATCGACGGCTTCTCCATCGCCGTCTGCAAGGAACTCGGCATCGAACTGTCCCGCCACCGATCCCGCAGTTTCGACGAAATGCAGGAATGGGGCGATGACCTGTCCCAATTTGACCTGATCGTTGCCCTGTCCCCCGCCTCGCAGCGCATGGCGCTGGAACTGACCCGCTTCAATCATCTCGAAGTGGTCTACTGGCCGATCCTTGATCCCACCGGCCTTGGCGACGGGCGCGACGCAAAACTTTCCGCCTATCGGCAGGCACGGGATCAGATCAAGGAACGCATGCTGTCACGGTTTGGGCCACCGACTGAAGGATTAGATGCTTAGGCTTGCCAAAGCCATCCTAACATCGCGCCAAGGCCTGCCCGATTGCACATTGCCGGTCACGTAACGGCAAACACCAATCACTTCGGCGGCACTCTTGCCTTCAGGATCAACTCCCAAAACGCGTAGGCGGCCATGCCCGCAAACAGAACGCCCCACCCGGGGCTGTTCATCGAAAACTCCACCACTGCCCAGCCCACAGGCACCATAATCGTTGCCCAACGCCGCCAGACCGGGGCAAAGAACGGGTGATCGGCATCCAGAATCTTTTTCATGCGTGTCCCAAAACGGAATAGTTAACGCCAGCTTTAGCACAAATCAGCCCTTTGGCATCAGCTTATCATAGGCCGCCCCAAGCCGCTCCGCGGTGAAGGAATGATTGCCGTCGAACAGACACAGATCAAGCCGCTTGCCGGATGTGCTTGCCGCATGCGCACAGCTAAGATCCGCAACAGAATAACGGCCGTCGGGCGCAAAATCTTTGTCTTTCATATACATGGCCAGAACCTGACTAAGATCGCCCTGCCGAGTATTCGCAATTTTACGACCCCGCATTGGCACTGTGGTGTCGCCCGTCCCATGCACATGAATGATGTTTTGCGCAAGCGCCGGGCAGGTTGCGGGCGGGCCTTTCCAGAAGGTTCCCGAATAGGGGATATAGCCCGCATAGGCATCACCACGTTCGCAGATCACGGTCCAGACGAACATGCCACCTGCCGAAAATCCGGTGATAACCGTGCGCTTCGGATCGACGTCAAACTGTTGTTCCGCATCCGCCATCACCGCATCAAGATAGGCCATCTCATCGCGCGGCCCTACGCTGTCACCCGGCGCATTGGCGAGGTTCCAGTCAGCGGCCCCTGCATCAATTGCAATCAGCGCCAGCCCCCGGCCAGTGGCCATTTTTATCAGCGATTTGTTCTTCATCACGCCTGCCGCAGACCCTTGATAGCCATGCGCAAACACAATCGCGCCAATAGGCTTGTCACCGTCAGGAAGGCTGATCCGGTAAGTGCCGCTGCCGACGGCACAGTCGCTTGATGCGCTGCAGGCACTGGCAGGGCGAGGGGAAATGCTAAGAAGGGTACAGATCAAAATGAATGCAAATCGCCAAATCATGGTCAGCTCCTGAAATAAAAACTGCCGGCAGCTTGCCACAGACTGCTGGCAAATCACCCGGCATCTGCCCAATTTCTGATGACGATTGCGTGTTGGTGGGGCCCTAACGCGCAGGCAAGGTTTATTTTCGCCCCCGCCTTGATTTTCCGCCGCGCATTCCGGCCCGCCCGCCTGTGCTGCGGCCGCCTGATTTCACTGCATTATCAACAGCTTCTTCGACCTCTGATTGGCGCGCCAATGGGTCATCGGCAATCGCCAATTCCACCGCCTCCAGCCGTTTTACCTCATCGCGCAACCGTGCGGCCTCTTCAAATTCCAAATTCTCCGCCGCCTTGCGCATGGTCACCCGCAGGCCGTCCAGATGGGCGGCAAGGTTCGACCCGATCATCGGGCGGTCAATCTTCGCCGTAATCCGCGCCTGATCGGTATCGCCTTTCCACAGGCCCGCCAGCACGTCTTCGACGTTCTTTTTCACCGTCGTCGGCGTGATCCCGTGCAGGGTGTTGTAAGCAATCTGTTTATCGCGCCGCCGGTTGGTCTCGCCAATCGCGCGTTCCATCGACCCGGTAATCCGGTCGGCATACATGATCACCCGGCCTTCGGAATTGCGCGCAGCCCGGCCTGTCGTCTGGATCAGCGATGTCTCAGATCGCAGGAAGCCTTCCTTATCGGCGTCAAGAATAGCCACTAGCCCACATTCGGGAATATCCAAGCCTTCACGCAACAGGTTAATCCCGACCAGCACATCAAACGCCCCTAGCCGCAAATCGCGCAGGATTTCAATGCGCTCAATGGTGTCGATGTCCGAATGCATATAGCGGATGCGAATGCCCTGTTCGTGGTAATATTCGGTCAAATCCTCGGCCATGCGTTTGGTCAGGGTGGTGACCAAAACCCGCAGGCCTTGCAGTGCAACCCGCCGGATTTCATCCAGCAAATCGTCAACCTGCATTTCCACCGGGCGAATTTCGATGATCGGGTCCACCAAACCTGTTGGCCGGATCACCTGTTCCGTGAACACACCGCCGGTTTGTTCCATCTCCCACGACGCGGGCGTTGCCGATACGAACACCGTTTGCGGACGCATCGCATCCCATTCTTCAAACTTCAGCGGGCGGTTGTCCATGCAGCTGGGCAAGCGGAACCCATGTTCGGCAAGGGTGAATTTTCGCCGAAAGTCGCCCTTATACATGCCGCCGATCTGCGGCACCGACACATGGGATTCATCTGCAAAAACAATGGCATTGTCGGGGATGAATTCAAACAGGGTCGGTGGTGGTTCGCCGGGCGCGCGGCCTGTCAGATAGCGGGAATAGTTCTCAATCCCGCTGCAAACACCTGTCGCTTCCAGCATTTCAAGATCGAACGAACAGCGTTGTTCCAGCCGCTGCGCCTCCAGCAGCTTCCCCTCAGCAACCAATTGATCCAGCCGCATGCGCAGTTCGCGTTTGATGCCGATCACCGCTTGGTTCATCGTCGGGCGCGGCGTCACATAATGCGAATTGGCATAGATGCGGATTTGCGGGAAATGGTCGGTTTTCGCACCCGTAAGCGGGTCAAATTCGGTAATGCTTTCCAGTTCTTCACCAAAGAATGAAAACCGCCATGCGCGGTCCTCAAGGTGGGCGGGCCACACTTCCAGACTGTCGCCGCGCACCCTAAACGACCCGCGCTGAAACGCCTGATCATTCCGCCGAAACGCCTGCGCCACCAGTTCCGACATGATGGCGCGCAGATCATAGGATTTACCGACCTCAAGATCCTGCGTCATCGCGGAATAGGTTTCCACCGACCCGATGCCATAAATGCACGACACCGACGCCACGATGATCACATCGTCGCGTTCCAGCAGCGCGCGGGTGGCCGAATGGCGCATCCGGTCGATCTGTTCGTTGATCTGGGATTCTTTTTCGATAAAGGTATCAGACCGGGCAACATAGGCTTCGGGCTGGTAGTAATCGTAATAGGACACGAAATATTCAACCGCGTTGTCGGGAAAGAAGCCCTTGAATTCGCCGTATAATTGCGCGGCCAGCGTCTTGTTCGGCGCCAGGATAATCGCCGGGCGCTGGGTTTGTTCAATGATCTTGGCCATGGTAAAGGTCTTGCCGGTCCCCGTGGCCCCCAGCAGCACCTGATTGTGGTCGCCCGCGTCAATACCTGCCACCAATTCCGCAATCGCCGTCGGCTGATCCCCCGCAGGCTCAAACGGGGTAGACAGCACAAAGCGCTGCCCACCTTCAAGCTTAGGGCGGGTCAAAACCTCGGGCCGAATGGAAATCGTGTTGGTGTTGTTATGCGGCATGGCTGATTCCCTATGCAGCCCTTAGATTTGATCTGTTTTTGTTCTTGTTCAAGGGGCAATGACAGGAACCGTTAACCAAGCTTACCGAACCCTTCACCGACACCGCTCAATTTTAACGAAAATGCCGGATACCGATGCATCTTTTGGTTGAGTTCCGGTTTTGTTCAGGCAATAGTGTTTTTGCAAGCAGCCTTTGATGCTGTCGGCTGGCCGCACCACACCACCCACCCCACACCCCAGTAGCCAGCCGACAGTACCTTGCACCTTGCGCATCGCCCCGGATTTCGGAATATACGCATATCCACATCAAAGGTGCCTCATGCGCGCGAAAATCTACCAACCTGCCAGAACTGCCATGCAATCGGGCACCGCCAAAGCATCCGGCTGGGTGCTTGAATTTGCGCCGTCGGCTGCCCGCGAAGTTGACCCGTTGATGGGCTGGACCTCATCCGGCGATATGGACAGTCAGGTACGCCTGCGGTTTGATACGCTGCAGGCGGCGCAAGACTATGCAACCGCGCACGGCATCGACGTAGACGTACAAATCCCCAAATCCCGCAAGCAAATTATCCGGCCGCGCGGCTACGGCGAAAATTTTGCCACCGACCGCAAAGGTGCCTGGACACATTAACGTCCTGAATTTCTGCTGAAACACCTGCGCAACCGCCAATAGGGCAGGTTCAAATTTAAGCTTTGATCGGCGCAATTTCACAACGCGCCAAAACATATGAAAGAGATCATCATGTTCATCCGAAACGCTTTTCTGGGCATAACGCTGTTTGCCCTCACCGCAACCACCGCCCTTGCCGCGCCCGCAACCGCAGACGAGGCCGCACGCCTGACGGCACTGTTTCAAACCTATGTCGGGGCCGAACCAGGCGTTGTCACCGTGGCACCCACGGGCGACGCCTATACCGTCACCTTCGATTTCGCCCCATTCATTGCCAAAGCTGCGTCAGACACATTCACCGGCACCATTACCCCCTATGTGATGACACTGACCGACAATGAAGATGGCACATGGGCCACATCCGTGGATCAAGCCTTCGCGGCAGATTTTACTGTGACAGGCCTGTCGGCCATGTCATACAAAATGGGCTCCATCAAAGGCACAGCAGTGTTTGACGAAACCCTGGCTGCGTTCAGCACATCGCGCACCGATTTCACCGATATTGCGATCACCCAAGTGATTTCCATTCCAGATCAGCCGCCGACAAATTCCAGCAGCACCGCCGCATCTGGCTTTTACGAATCTTCCGCCGTCGCCTCCACCGTGAAGGGCGTTGATAGCACCGTCACCTACGCCCTGACCGATTATGCGCAAACCATGGCCATGCCCGGTGCGCCGGGTGCGGCACCAAGCGACATCTTGATCACTGCGCAAACCTATGGCGCAACCGGTGCACTGACAGGCTTTCAGCCCGACGCCTTTTACAAACTGATCGCGTGGTTCGTGGCGCATCCGTCCGAGGCCGCAATTAAGGCAGATCAGGCCGGATTGAAGGCAGTGTTGACAGATGGCATGCCGTTCTTTCAGAACATCGACACCACCGGTGCGATGGAAAATGTCACCATCGGCACGCCGGTTGGGGTTTTTGCGGCGGATAAGCTGGGCATCGCGGTAACCGCAAACGGCCTGATCGCAGACGGCCTGTTTAGCGAAGCAATCACCGTGTCGGGCCTGACCGTTCCCGAAGGCCTGTTGCCCGCATGGTCGGCAGATCTGGTGCCAACGGCATTTGGCATAGATGTCACCGGCAGCGGGTTTGATGCAGCGGCCCCTGCCGCCGCCTTTATCGCAGCCTTTGATCTGACCAAACCGGAACCGGTTGATCCGGCCACCAGTGCACAGATCATGGCGGCCTTTCTGCCAACTGGCACGGGTAACATCACGCTGGCACCGGGCAACATCACGGCTCCGTCCTATAATCTGACCTATCAAGGTGCGATGACTGCAGGCCCCGGTGGCATGCCGGTTGGCACAGCAAAAATCACGATGACAGGGATGGACGCCGTTATAACCGCCCTGCAGGCAGGCCCGCCCGAAATGACCGGTCAGATGGTGCCAATGCTGGGCATGGCGCAAGGCATGGCCGCACCGGGCGAGGGCGGGGCACTGGTCTGGGATATCGACGCCTCCACCCCCGGCACGCTGCTGGTGAACGGCGTCGATATGATGGCCATGATGGGCGGGCCGTAACGATGGCGGTCGAGATCAGGCGCGATAGACCTGTCTCCCCGCAGGTATTGCCCCTGTTGCAGCGGCATCTTGACCTGATGCATGCGGCGTCACCGCCAGAAAGCGTGCACGCGCTGGACCCAGAGGCGCTTGATACCCCGGATGTCGCTTTCTTTACCCTGCGCGAAGGCGACGCTGTTCTTGGCATGGGGGCGGTCAAACGCATAGACGCGGGCCATGCCGAGATTAAATCCATGCATGTGGTGGCTGAAGCGCGCGGTCGCGGCCTTGCGCGTGTGCTGCTAGATCACCTGCTGGCAGAGGCGCAAACCTTGGGCTACAGCCGCCTTAGCCTTGAGACGGGGGTAGAACCGGTCTTTGCCCCCGCCCGCGCGCTGTACGAACGGGCAGGCTTTGCCTATTGCGGCCCGTTTGAAGGTTATGGCGAAGACCCAAATTCGGTGTTCATGACCCGCACAGTCACCTGATCCGACAAACCATCATTCGGCGCGGTGCCTGTGCGACTTGCGCTGGTCATGGCAAAACATCGCGCTATTTGGTGCTTGTCAACAGCAAGGTTCCCCATGCAAATCCTGATCCTCTATGCCGTCACCGCCGTGATTTTCCTCGTCCTTGATGCGATCATGCTGACGCTGCACATGCGGCCCCTGTTTGAGCGCGCTTTGGGTGATCAGTTGCTCGCCGATATTCGTGTCGTGCCCGCAGCCCTGTTCTACCTCGCCTATGTTGCGGGGCTGATCTATCTGGTCAGCTACCCTGCACTGAAAACCGGCAGCACCATCCTCATTCCCGCCGCCATCATCGGGGCCATGGCCTACGGCACCTACGAATTCACCAGCTATGCCATCATGAAATCATGGTCGCCAATCTTGGTGATGACCGACGTTACCTGGGGCACGATTTTGACCGCATTTTCCGCTTGGGCGGGTGTCGCACTTACCCGCGCCTTCACGGCCTGAATTGCCTATGGCGTCGGCACGGCGTAAACACGGATAAAGCACGCCAAAATCACAGCAAAGAGAACCGCCATGATCCTTTATGGAATTTCCACCTGCGACACCTGCAAAAAGGCGTTAAAAGCCTTGGCTGCGGCGGGCAAGAACGTGGTTTTTCGCGATGTACGGGCTGATCCGCTGTCAACCGCAGAGATTGATCTGATCGTGGCCCAGTTTGGCGACCGCGTGATCAACAAGCAATCCACCACCTATCGCGGCTTTGGCGAATATCTGCGCGTCTCCGACCCCGAGGCGCAAATCGCCGCCCAACCCGCCGTAATGAAACGCCCGGTCATTCAGGATGGCAGCATTTGGCATCTTGGCTGGGATAGCAAAACCGAGGCCAAACTGACCCACGCATAAAGGCCCCATCCATCAGAGGGGGCCATACTTATTCAATCATCAGAACGGCTTACAGGATACGCAAGTCGCCCGCAGATTCCTTGCCATCCCGGCCAGATTGCAGATCATAGCCGATCTTCTGGTTGTCGTTCAGGCCTTTCAACCCGGCCCGTTCCACAGCCGAGACATGCACGAACACATCCTTGCCGCCGTCATCCGGCGCAATAAAGCCATAGCCTTTGGTGCTGTTAAACCACTTTACGGTGCCCGTCGGCATGCCGCATCTCCTTCATCTAACCCTGCCAAGGCGACATGCCTTGGCCCGTGCAACCAGGTCTTCCAATCTCTCCGGCTGCGTGGCATTCACGGGTCGGTTAGAAACGCTGTCGTCACGTTGAAAATCATGCCAAAACGGCATTAAAAAGCAAGTCAGAATCAAAGCCGAAAGATTCGGCGCTAACCTGTTGTAGTTAAGGAAAAAAATGCGAAACGCAGCTTTGGTTCTTGGTATCATCGGCGGAGTTTGGGCGATGATCATCGGCTTTTTCGGCTATGGTTACACCGTTTTCATTGAACAAAATGGCGAAATTGGCGATCTGGCAAAGCAAGTTCAGCACCCGATGGTCATTCGCACAGCCAGCTTTTTGGCCCCGATTCTGGCCATTGCCGGCGGTTCCATGGCGCGGTCACAAAATCTTGCCGCCGGGATTTTGCTGATCCTTGCTGCTGTTGCAATCTATGCTGCGTTCGGCTTTGGCGTCTTCACCATGTTTCCGATTGCGATGTGCCTCGTGGGCGGGCTTTTGGCCCTCGCGGCACGGCAGCCCGACAGCCACTGATCGGTCGCGGCCCCCAAACTTTGGGGGCCGAACCCATCAAGCCCCGGCAGGCGGCAGCGCTTCAAAGCCAAGCTGCGCCACAGCCTCCGCAAAGCCCAATGATTGCGTCTGCGTGTCGCCCAAACGGCGCAGGGAAACCGTGCGCTCTTCAACCTCTTTCATGCCAATCGCCAAAATCACCGGCACTTTGCCGACCGAATGTTCGCGCACTTTGTAGTTGATCTTTTCATTGCGCACGTCTGCCTCGGCCCGGATCCCGGCCTTGTTCAGCGCCGCCACAATTTCATGCACAAACGGGTCTGCGTCCGACACGATGCTGGCCACCACCACCTGACGCGGGGCCAGCCAGAACGGCAGACGCCCGGCATAGTTTTCCAGCAAAATGCCGATAAACCGTTCAAAAGACCCAAGAATTGCCCGGTGCAACATATAGGGGCGGTGCTTGTCGCCATCCGCCGCTACATATTCCGCACCCAGCCGCGCGGGCAAGTTCGGGTCCACCTGAAACGTGCCGCATTGCCATTTCCGGCCAATCGCGTCGGTCAGTTTGAAATCCAGCTTCGGGCCGTAAAACGCACCTTCGCCGGGATCAATCTCATAGGCATTGCCGGTTTTCTTGATGGCGTTTTCCAGCGCCGCCTCGACCTTATCCCAAGTCGCATCATCCCCGATGCGCACCGGCGGGCGTGTCGACAGCTTGATTTCAAAACTGTCAAAACCAAGGTCTTTGTAAACCGATGCCAGCAAGGTGATAAAGTTCGCACATTCAGATTCAATCTGATATTCCGTGCAGAAAATATGCGCGTCATCCTGCGTGAAACCCCGCACCCGCATCAGCCCGTGCATCGACCCCGACGATTCATACCTATGGCAAGACCCAAATTCCGCCAGCCGCAAAGGCAGATCGCGGTACGATTTAAGCCCCTGATTGTAAATCTGAACATGGCAGGGGCAATTCATCGGTTTCAACGCATTGATGCGCTTTTCCTTTGCCCCATCCTCGTCCACTTCGACGATGAACATATTCTCGCGGTAGGCTTCCCAATGCCCCGATTTTTCCCAAAGCACCCGGTCCACCACCTGCGGCGTCTTGATCTCTTTATACCCCGCAACCCGCAGCCGCCCGCGCATATAGTCTTCCAGCGCCCGGTAAATCGTCCAACCATTCGGGTGCCAAAACACCATGCCCGGCGCTTCTTCCTGCAAATGGAATAGCTCCATTTCGCGGCCCAGCTTGCGGTGGTCGCGCTTCGCGGCCTCCTCCAACATGGTCATATGGGCTTTCAGATCATCGCGGTTTTTGAACGCCACGCCGTAAATGCGCTGCAGCATCGGGCGCGATGCATCACCCAGCCAATACGCCCCGGCAATCGACGTCAGCTTGAACGCATCGGCAGGCACTTGCCCCGTATGTTGCAAATGCGGACCCCGGCAGAAATCCTGCCAATGCCCGTGCCAATACATCCGCAAATCCTCGCCTTCTGGAATGCGGTTGATCAGTTCCACCTTGAACGGCTCACCCTTCGCCTCGTAAAACGCGATCGCGCGGGCGCGGTCCCAAGTTTCCGTTTTCACCGGATCACGGGCGTTGATGATATGCTTCATGCGTGCTTCAATCGTCGCCAGATCTTCAGGCGTAAACGCTTCTGCCCGGTCAAAATCGTAAAACCAGCCGTAATCGCGCACCGGGCCGATGGTCACCTTTACGTCAGGCCAAATTTCCTGCACCGCCCGCGCCATAATATGCGCCAGATCATGCCGGATCAGTTCCAGCGCCGGTTCGTCATCGGCCAGCGTGTGAATGGCGATCTTGGCATCGCCCGTAATCGGCCATTGCAGATCGAAATGCGCACCGTTTACCGATGCCGAAATCGCCTTTTTCGCAAGGCTGGTTGAAATCGACGCAGCCACTTCGCCCGCAGTGACACCAGCTTCAAAGCTGCGGGAATTGCCGTCAGGAAATGTCAGGGAAATCGGGGCCATAGGCCAGTCTCCTCGTCGTTTTGGCGCCTACGAAACGCCCGGTTGCGGGTTATGTTGTGGGTGTTTTGCAAGCTGGCCAAACGAATGTCAACCGCAGGGTCAACAACAATAGCCACCCTACCACCCGTCGGGTATAGAATGCCCAAGACGATGGCGGGGGCCAAATGCGCGATCCACAGTTTCTTACCCCCAAAACGGGGCGACGTATTGCCTATCACCTGTCTGCAGGGCAGGGGCCGGGCGTGGTGTTTTTGGGGGGGCTTAGGTCGGATATGACCGGGTCAAAGGCGCTGTATTTGCAAGATTGGGCGCACAGCCAAGGCCGGGCCTACCTGCGGTTTGACTATTCCGGCCATGGCCAATCGGCAGGGCGGTTTGAGGATGGCGCGATTGGCGATTGGCTCGCCGATGCGCAGGCGGCCCTTGCCCTGACCACCGGCCCGCAAATTCTGGTCGGCTCGTCCATGGGGGGCTGGATTGCCCTATTGCTGGCCCGTGCAAACCCTGATCGCATCGCCGGGCTGGTTGGCGTGGCTGCAGCGCCTGATTTCACCGAAGACGGCATGTGGGCTGGTTTTGACGAAAATCAACGAAATCAGCTGTTAACCAGCGGTCAATTGGCCTTAAAATCAGACTATTCCGATTATCCCACCATCATCACCCGCCGCATGATTGAAGATGGCCGCACGCATCTGGTGTTGCGCGGCCCGCTGCATCTGCCGTTCCCAACCCGGTTTTTGCAGGGCACCGATGACCCCGATGTGCCGCCATCGGTGGCGATTGCACTGCTGACCCACGCACAGGGCCCCGATATTCAGCTGACGCTTGTCAAAGGCGCGGATCATCGGTTTTCCAAGCCAGCTTGCCTTGCGATGATCGGGGCCGCGCTGGCCGATGTCACCGGGCGGGTGGTGCAAAAATGAATGATCCGCTGATCCTGATCCCCGGCCTGATGTGCGATGCGCGCGCCTTTCTGCCGCAGATCATGACGCTGTCGAAAGGCCGCACCATCACCATCGCGCTGCCCACGCCGGGGGCGACGGTCGAAGAAATCTCTGCCCGTATCCTTGCCGCTGCGCCGCAAAAGTTTGTGCTGGTCGGCCAAGGTCTGGGCGGTGATGTGGCGCTTGATCTGGTCCGCCGTGCCGCCGACCGGGTGACGCGCATTGTGCTTTTGTCAACTGATCCCCTTGCCGAAGCCCCCGCCATCGCCGCCGCGCGCGAGGCCCGGATGATCGCCGCCGGTGCCGGGCGTTTGGCCGAAGCAATGGCCGGAGAGGTGCCGATGGCGTCCCTTGCCGACACGCCGCATCGGCATGACGTGGCGGCCACCCTCAAAGCTATGGCGCAGGATTTGGGGCCAGAGGTTTTCATTGCCCAATCGCGCGCCCTGCAACGCCGCCCGGATCAGCAAAAAACCCTACGCCGCGCCATGCTGCCCGCGCTGATACTGGCTGGGGCAGAGGACCGTCTTGTGCCGCTCCGCCGCCAAGAACTGGCCGCGGGGCTGATGCCCTTTGCCAAGCTTGTTGTAATCGAAAACGCAGGCCACATGGCCCCGCTGGAACAGCCCCAAGCCGTCACTGACGCGCTGGAAGCGTTCCTTGCAGGCCCGATGCTACTTCGCTGATCCGACCGCTTTCAACCTTGGTTTCGCCGATGCCCGCGGTTCTGTCGAATGCGCGTCAATGAAATTCAACACCAAAGGCCGGATGTTCAACCGCCAGCTTTTGCCCGCGAAAATTCCGTAATGCCCCGCCCCAGGTTCCAGGTGCTGTGCTTTCTTAGCGTCGGGCAACCCGGTCAACAGATCAAGCGCCGCCACACATTGGCCGGGTGCCGAAATATCGTCATTCGCCCCCTCCACGGTAATCACCGCCACATCGGTAATCGCACCAATATCCACATGCTTGCCCGCAACCACAAACCTGTTGTCGGCAATCTCGCGGTTTTTGAAAATCCGCTCGACGGTGGAAAGATAAAACTCCGCCGTCATATCCATCACGGCCAGATATTCATCATAAAACCGGTTGTGCGCATCGTGGTCTGATGCCTCGCCACGTGCCACGCGCAATATCTGCTCCGAAAACGCCTTCGAATGGCGCTCCGCGTTCATCGACATGAAACTTTGCAACTGCAACAGCCCCGGATACACCATCCGCCCCGCGCCCTTGTGCTTGAAACCCACACGCTGAATGGCGGTTTGTTCCAACTGGCCCATGGTCACGCGGCGGCCAAAATCGGTCACGTCCGTGGCGGCTGCGTCCGGGTCAACCGGCCCGCCAATCAAGGTCAGGCTGCGCGGCTGTGCGCTGGGGTCTTCGGCCGCAAGATAGGCTGTCGCCGCCAAGGCCAAAGGCACCGGCTGACACACGGCAATCACATGGGTATCCGGCCCCAGCACCCGCATGAATTCCGCCAGGTACAGCGTGTAATCTTCAACATCAAATTTGCCCGCCGACACCGGAATATCGCGCGCATTGTGCCAATCGGTCACGTAAACATCGCAATCGGGCAACAGACTGCCTACTGTAGATCGCAAAAGCGTGGCATAATGGCCTGACATCGGGGCCACCAGCAACACTTTGCGGGCCATGGGGGCGCGGCGGCGAACAAAGAAATGCACAAGACTGCCAAACGGCTTGTCCACCACGACATTCACATCAATCAGATGATCCGTACCGTCTGGCCCCACGATAGACCGGATGCCCCAATCGGGCTTTACCACCATACGGGCGAAACTGCGCTCGGCCACTTCGCCCCAGGCGGCAGTCATCTGCAGCATCGGGTTCATCGACAGCGCGAATGCCGGATAACTGGCCATCGCCCGCGCAGTCGATCCCATCCATGCGTTTGTATTGCGCATAGTTTCCATCATATCGTAGGTCATCATGTATTTCATCGTCTATCCTAACCCCGGGGGTCCGCGCAGAATTCGTTGCTTTCCCCCCCGGGTAGGCGACGTTATGCTGCATAGCGGCAAAGATAGGGCGGAATGTTTAACATGACAACCGAAGACAACACCGAAGTTGCAAAGCAAGACCGCCTGACCGCCAATCTGGCCAAGATTGAGGGGTTGTCGCAGCGCATGATTGCGGCCATGGCGCATCGAAAACAGGCCGATCAGGCGCTTTATGGCCCAGATCAGGCGGTTTACGTGAAAGCGGCCTCGGCCTATGTGGCAGAAATGATGCAGAATCCTGCCAAAATAATTGAACAACAAGTCAGCTTTTGGGGCAAAAGCCTGCAACATTACGTTGCAGCGCAGCAAGCATTGGCGTCTGGCGCGTTCAAGGCACCCATCGATGCCACGCCAAAAGATCGTCGATTCGCCAACCCTTTGTGGGAAACGCATCCGTTCTTCAACTACATCAAACAACAATACCTGATGAATGCTGAAGCGGTGACCACCGCCGTCGCAGCTTTGGAAACGCTGGATGCCGCAGACCGCCGCCGCGCCGACTATTTTACCCGCCAGATCATTGACATGTTGGCACCAACCAACTTTCTGGCCACCAACCCCGATGCGCTTGAACGTGCCGTTGAAACCGATGGCGCAAGTCTTGTGCAGGGCCTCGAAAATCTGGTCCGCGATATCGAGGCACATCACGGTGATCTTGCCGTCACGCTTGCCGATAAATCCGCGTTTCAGGTGGGCCGCAATCTGGCGACCACGCCAGGCTCAGTGGTGTTTCGCAATAAAATGCTTGAGCTGATCCAGTATGCCCCCACCACCGAAACCGTGCATGCCACCCCCCTGCTGATCTTCCCGCCGTGGATCAATAAGTTCTATATTCTCGACCTAAAGGAACAAAACAGCCTGATCAAATGGATCGTCGATCAAGGCTTTACGCTGTTCGTGGTAAGCTGGGTAAACCCGGACGCGTCTTATGCCGATGTCGGCATGGATGACTATATTCGCGACGGATATTTGCGCGCGATGTCCGAAGTGCGCCGTATCACGGCTGCGCCGCAGATCAACGC
>JANOFE010000278.1:0-2162 GCA_031413495.1 Pseudorhodobacter sp.
CCCCAGGATCCGCAAGATATCGTGCGGGGCCGGGTTACCGTCCATGATGTAATCGCCCTTCTGGACGAAATCGCCTTCCTGCACCGGAATATGCTTACCCTTCGGCACCATATATTCGACCGAGGACAGCGTATCATCAACGGGTTCAATCGTGATGCGGCGCTTGTTCTTGTAGTCTTTGCCAAAGCGCACATAACCATCGGATTCCGCGATGATCGCGTGATCTTTCGGACGGCGCGCTTCGAACAATTCGGCCACACGCGGCAGACCACCGGTGATGTCCTTGGTCCGCGCACCTTCACGCGGGATACGGGCAATCACATCGCCTGCCTTAATGTCCTGCCCATCTTCGACGGACAAAATCGCATCGACCGACATCTGGTAGGAAATCGGATTACCCGCCGCGTTGCGGACAGGATCGCCGGTGACCGGATCCATGATGATCACCTCAGGCTTCAGATCATTGCCCTTGGTGGCCGACCGCCAGTCAGACACGATACGCTGTGTCATACCTGTCGCTTCGTCGGTGTCTTCGCGAACTGAGATGCCCGAGATCAGATCGACAAAGCGCGCGGCACCGGCCTTTTCTGCGATGATCGGCAGAGTATAGGGGTCCCATTCAAACAGTTTGGCACCGCGCTTTACTGCGGACCTATCCTTGACGTGAACCTTAGCACCGTAGCTGATCTTATGGGCGGCGCGTTCCTGTCCAGCCTCATCAATGATGGCAATCTGCATGTTCCGGCCCATCACGATGAAATCGCCATTGGCGTTTTCAAGCAGGTTGGCATTGCGGAACTCGATCTTGCCTTCTTGGCTGGCCTCAAGAAACGACTGCTGGCCACCCTGCGCAATACCGCCGATGTGGAAGGTACGCATCGTCAACTGCGTGCCGGGTTCGCCGATGGACTGCGCAGCAATCATGCCAACAGCCTCGCCGATGTTAACCAGCGTGCCACGGGCCAGATCGCGCCCATAGCAAAGCGCGCAAACACCATCTTCCGCGTCGCAAGTCAGCGGCGAGCGGATGCGTGCAGAAGCCACACCGACCAGATGAATCCGGTCGGCTTTACGCTCGTCGATGATTTCGCCACGGTCCACGATCATTTCACCGGTGCCGGGAACCATGATCGGGTCTGCGGCGACACGGCCCAGAACACGCTCGGCCAAGGTCTGCACGACCTGGCCGTCGGCTACTGCGGTATCAGCAGTAATGCCGCGTTCGGTGCCACAATCATGGCTGCGCACGACACAGTCTTGCGCCACGTCACACAGACGGCGTGTGAGATAGCCTGAGTTTGCCGTCTTCAGCGCCGTATCGGCCAAGCCCTTGCGGGCACCGTGGGTCGAGTTAAAGTATTCAAGAACGGTCAGACCTTCCTTGAAGTTCGAGATGATCGGCGTCTCAATGATCTCGCCATTTGGCTTGGCCATCAGACCACGCATCCCGCCTAGCTGCTTCATCTGTGCGGGCGAACCACGCGCACCGGAGTGGGACATCATGTAGACCGAGTTTGGTTCTTTTTCAGCGCCAGCATCGTTGTACTGCACCGCAGAGATCGCCGACATCATGTCATTGGCCACCTTGTCCGAGCATTTGGACCAAGCGTCGACAACCTTGTTGTACTTTTCGCCCTGGGTAATCAGGCCGTCCATGTACTGCTGTTCGAACTCCTTCACATGATCCTGAACGGCATGCACGGTTTCCCACTTGTTGTCAGGGATCAACATGTCGTCCTTGCCGAAGGAAATACCGGCGCGGAATGCCTCCCGGAAGCCGAACGTCATGATCTGGTCGCAGAAAATGACCGATTCCTTCTGCCCGCAGTAGCGGTAGACGGTGTCGATGACACTTTGTACGTCTTTCTTGCGGAGCAAACGATTGACAAGATCAAACGGTGCTTTCGCGTTTACTGGCAACAGGTTGCCAAGACGCAAGCGGCCGGGCGTGGTTTCAAACCGCTTCCAAATCTCGTTACCCTCTTCGTCGACCTGACGAATACGGGCGCGGATTTTGGCGTGCAGATGCACGGTGCCCGATGCAAGCGCATGTTCCACTTCGTCAACGTCCGCGAAAGCCATGCCTTCACCGATCATGCCTTTTCGTTCCATGGTGGCGTAATACAGGCCCAACACCATATCCTGCGATGGCACGATAATTG